>JAAYBE010000377.1 GCA_012719015.1 Actinomycetota bacterium | reverse complement strand
TGAGGATCTCGAACGTGACGCCGGTGATCTTGATGTCCATCTGCAGGGCGGTGATGCCGTCCGCTGTGCCGGCGACCTTGAAGTCCATGTCGCCGAGATGGTCCTCGACGCCGGCGATGTCGGTGAGCACGACGTAGTCGTCGCCCTCCTTGATGAGCCCCATCGCGGTGCCGGCGACCGGAGCGCTGATCTGGACGCCGGCGTCCATCAGGCTGAGACTGCTGCCGCACACGCTCGCCATCGAGGAGGAGCCGTTGCTTTCGAGGATCTCGCTCACGATACGGATCGTGTAGGGGAAGTCGAGCTCGCTCGGCAGCACCGGCAGCAGCGCCCGCTCCGCGAGCGCACCGTGGCCGATGTCGCGGCGCTTGGGACCGCGCATGAAGCCCGTCTCGCCCACGGAGTAGGGCGGGAAGTTGTAATGGTGGATGTAGCGCTTCTTGTCCTCGATCCCGAGACCGTCGATGCGCTGGAACTCGCCCGTCCCGCCCAGCGTCAGCAGGCTCATGGCCTGGGTCTCGCCGCGGGTGAAGAGCGCGCTGCCGTGGGTGCGCGGGATGAGGCCGACCTCACAGCTGATCGGACGGACCTCGTCAGTGGCGCGCCCATCGGGCCTGATCTTCTTGACGGCGATGCGGTCGCGGATGATGTCCTTCTCGATCTTGGCGAGCGCGCGCCTGACCTGCACGGAGCGCTCAGCGTCGGCGTCGACGGCGACGAGCTGCTCGACCGCGGCCCTCTTCACCTCCGCGGTCGCGGCCATGCGCTCCATCTTGCCGGGCGCCTGGGTGGCTGCGTCGAGCGCCGCGCCGAACTCGGTGCGGACCTCCTCGAGCACCCCCTCGTCCACGACCCACGCCGGGACCTCATGCTTGGGCTTGCCGACCTGGTCACGCAGCGCAAGTTGCACCGCGACCTGCTTCTTGATCTCCTCGTGCGCCAGCCTGAGGGCGTCGACCACGACGCTCTCCGACACCTGCTTGGCCCCCGCCTCCACCATCACGATGGCGTCGGCCGTACCGGTGACGACGAGATCCATGTCCGACTCGTCCTGGAGCTCCTCGAGCGTCGGGTTCACGACGAGCTGGCCGTCGATGCGCCCGACGTGCACGGAGCCGACCGGCCCACCGAACGGGATGTCGCTGATGGTGAGCGCCGCCGACGCGCCGATGGTGGCCAGCACGTCGTACGATTGCTCGAAGTCCACCGACAGCGTGGTGACCACGATGTGGACCTCGTTCATGAAGCCCTTGGGGAACAACGGGCGCAGCGGGCGGTCGATCTGCCGGGCCGCCAGGATGGCTTTCTCGCTGGGCCGCGACTCACGCTTGATGAAGCCGCCGGGGATCTTGCCGGCGGCGTAGTGCCGTTCCTCCACATCCACCGTGAGCGGGAAGAAGTCCTGCCCCTCGCGGACCTCGTCTCGCATCACGGCGGTGGCGAGGACGACCGTGTCGCCCGAGCGTACGAGCACGGAGCCGTTGGCCTGCTTGGCGAGGCGTCCGGTCTCCAGGGAGATCGCCTGACCCCCCACCTCTACTTCGATCGTGTTCATCTCTTCCTTCATCTCTCAGACCGGGGCGCCCCATCGCGCCCCAGGCGTTCGCTCGTCGGCGTGGGTCGGCACGGTGACGACGGATCGCGGCGCTCGCAGCGCCGCCTCACTTGCGGAGCTCGAGCTCCTTGACGAGGGCGCGGTAACGCTCGAGGTCACGCGCCTGCAGGTAGTTGAGGAGCCGCCGGCGCTGACCCACCATCTTGAGCAGGCCGCGACGGCTGTGGTAATCCTTCTTGTGCGTCTTGAGGTGCTCGGTGAGAGTGGTGATGCGCTCGGTGAGGAGAGCGATCTGCACCTCGGGGGAGCCGGTGTCGCCGTCGTGCTTGGCGTGCCGGGCGATGATGGTCTCTTTGACGTCCTTGGTCATTGCCATGTCTGGTTCACCTCCCTCCGGGGGTGTCCGGGAACCCAGTCGGGGGGCTGGCATGCCCGCGACCGAGAAAGCGGTCGGGCTAGGGTAGCACAGCGGGCGGTGCGCCGACAGCCGTCGGTCCGGCGGGAAGACGGGGGTCAGAGGTCGACGCTCTCCGTGGGCGGCAGGCCGACGGCCTCGTAGTCGGGGTCGGCCAGACTGCCGGCGGCCTCGATGTCGCGGCGCATCTGCGCCACGAGCGCCGACACGCTCTCGAAGCGGCGCTCGTCGCGGATCTTGTGCAGGAAGTCCAGTCGGATCTCGCGGTCGTAGATGTCCCCGTGGAACCCGAGCAGGAAGGCCTCGACGGTGATGTGCGTCGTGGGCTCGTCCTTGTTCCGGAAGGTGGGGTTGTGCCCGATGTTGACGGCGGCCCGATGCCAGGCGCCGTCGACCAGGACCCGGGCGGCGTACACGCCACGCCCGGGGAAGATCGTGCCGGCCTCAACGTCCACGTTCGCGGTCGGGACGCCCAGAGTGCGACCGCGCTTGTCGCCGTGCACCACCACCCCGGCGGCTGAGGGAGGTCGGCCGAGGATCTCCCGCACCTCCTCGAGCGCGCCGGCGTGGAGGAGGCGGCGGATGCGGGTGGAGCTGATCGTCGCGCCGTGTTCGGTGACCAGCGGGCGGACCTCCACTTCGTAGCCGAGCGAGGCGCCGCACTCCTGCAGCCGGACCGCATCGCCGGAGCCTCCGGCCCCGAAGTTGAAGTTCTCGCCGACCACCACGACACGGGCCTGCAGCGCCCCGGCCAGCACACGGGTGCAGAACTCCTCGGGGCTGAGGGCGGCCAGCTCGCGGTCGAAGTGCAGTAGGAGAAGCTCGTCGGGGCCGAGCCCGGCGATCAGCTTGATCTTCTCCTCGTTCGAGGTGAGCAGGCGGGGCGCGTGCGCGGGGTCCACGACCGTCAGCGGGTGCCGGTCGAACGTCACGACCGCGCTCGTGAGACCGTGCTCACGCGCAAGATCGACGGCCCTGCCGATCACGGCCCGGTGCCCCGCGTGGACGCCGTCGAAGGTCCCCAGCGCAAGGGCCCGGGGCCGCGCGCGCAGGGTCGCGATGTCGCCGACGACCTCCATCACAGCTTGACGAGGAGGCGGAGGGCGTTGCCCTCCTCGGCGGGGCCGTAGACGGCGACCAGCTCACCGCGGAACGTGAGGCGCACCGGCTCCTGGGGTCCGCCCGGGAAGCGTGCCCCGTTGCGTGCGTCGGCCACCTGTGCCGCGGAGAGCTCGATCCCCGGCATGAACTGCAACGCCGTGGCCGGCAGTACGAGGCCGGGGATGCGCTCGTCGCCCGGCGCCCGCCTCTGGAGGGCGTCCTCGAACCCGGCCAGGGCCTGGGCGTCGTCGAGCCGCAGGTCGCCGACGCCGGTGCGCGCGAGCTGCACGAGGTGGGCGCCGGCGCCGACCGCCTCACCGAGGTCGATCGCCAACTGGCGCACGTAGGTGCCTTTGGAACAGGCGATCCGGCAACGCAACGCCTGTGAAGCCGCATCGAACTCGAGTATCTCGATCGACTCGACCTCGACCTCCTTCTCCGGCGTCTCCACCACCTCCCCCCGGTGGGCCTTCTTGTAGAGCCGCTCCCCGTCGACCTTGACGGCCGAGGTCATCGGCACTCTCTGGGTGATGCGCCCCAGAAAACGTGGCACGACCGCCTCGATCGCCTCCAGGGTGGTGGTCTTCCCGGTCTCCTCGAGTGTGCCGGTGAGGTCTCCGGAGTCGGAGCGCACACCGAACCTGACCGTGCACTCGTACTCCTTGGGCAGGTCGACGAAGAACCGCGCCAGCTTGGTGGCCCTGCCGACGAGCACCACGAGCAGACCGGTCGCGAAAGGGTCGAGCGTCCCGGCATGTCCGACCTTGCTCACACCGGGGCGCAGACCCCTGCGTACACGTGCGACCACGTCGTGGGACGTGAGGCCCTCCGGCTTGTCGATCAGGAGGATCCCGTCGAGAGGCGCCTTTCGAGTTCGGAACTGAGCCACGTGATCACCTCCTCCGGGCTGTCGTCGCTTGAGAAGCCCGCGGCGAGCCTGTGCCCACCGCCGCCATTGACCGCCGCGACGGCGCTGACGTCGATGGTCTGGGAGCGCAGGCTGACCCGTGAGCGCGCCCCCTGGGGCTGTTCCTTGACGAGCGCGGCGACCTCGACTCCTCTCACGCCGCGCAAGGCGTCGACGACGCCCTCCGTGTCGTCCGGCCCCCCGCCGGTCGCCGCGTAGTCCTCGGCGGTGACGAGCGCGATCAGCGCCTTCCCTCGAGCGATGCGGCGAGCCCCTGCGACGGCACGCGCCCGCAGGCGGAGCGAGGCCTCCGAGCGGCCTTCGTACAGCAGCACGTACAGGGTCCGCGGGTCGGCGCCGAGGTCGACCAGCCATGCCGCGGTGAGGAAGGTCGATGCCGTCGTGGAGTCGTGGTGGAAGTGCCCGGTGTCGAACGAGATGCCCGCGTACAGCGCGGCCGCGGCCTGCGGCGAGGGTCTCATCCCGAGAGCGCGGGCGACATCGCAGACGAGCTCGCACGTGCTGCTGGCCTCCCCGCGGACGAAGGCGAGTCCGCCGTAGCGGGGGTTGTCGTGGTGGTGGTCGATGTTGACCGCGACCGACCGTCGTCGCGGGAGCGCGAGCCTCGAGGCACTGCCGCAGTCGAGCGCATACAGCGCGGCGTCATCGGGCGGATCGCCACGCAGCACACCGCCCGCCGGCAGCAGGACCTCGGCCAGGGGAAGGTGCTCCCCCTCGGAGACGTACAGCTTCGCCGCCACGTCGAGCTGGGCGAACAGGTCGAGCATGCCCGAGGCGGCGCCGAGCGCGTCCGGGTCAGGCTTCTCGTGGACGGCGAGCGCCACCTTGCGTTCGCGGCGCAGGCGCCGACACAAGGCGTCGAGGTCGGCGGCGAGGACCTTCACGTGTCGCTCTCCCCGTCGTCACCGGGCGGCCGACCGCTGCCGCCGGCGGTCTCGCCGGCGTCTTCCGTGCGCAGACCTGCGTCGTCCATGCCCGGCACAGGGATCTCGTGCGGCTCCTCGCCCAGCACCGCCGCCTCGCGCTTCAAGGCGCTCTGGATACGCAGTGCGTGGTCGAGCGTATCGTCGTAGAGGAACTGCAGCTGCGGCGTACGTTTCATGCGCAGCGTCGCGTTGATCTGTGCCTGCAGGTAGCCCCGTGAGGCCTCCAGCGCCTGCAGCGTCACCTCACGCTGCCGTTCGTCGCCCAGCACGCTGACGTACACCCGGGCTTGCCGCAGGTCCGGGGTCGTCTCGACGCCCGTCACCGTGACGAACCCCACGCGAGGATCCTTGAGCCCCTCCTCGGCGATGGTCGCGGAGAGGACCTTGCGGATGCCTTCATTGACCTTCAGGAGTCGATGTCCCATATGCCGTCCACCGGGTCGGCCGTCTTGAGCACCACGCGCGCGACGACGAACTCATACTCGCGCGCGTGCACGTAGCGGTCGATGTCGTCGAGGCGGTCGCGTGCCCTCGCCAGCGACGAAGACGCGACCACCACCAGGATCCGGGCCCGCTGCCACACATCCTGCAGTCCTACCTCGCTGAAGGAGGCGCGAAACCGGGACTGCATCACGTCGCGCAACGACGCCAGCGGCGCGCGCTTCTCCTTCAGCGTCCGCGCCTCCGGGAAGTGCAGCTCCGCCAGATACAGCCCGATGCAGGCGTCAGACCTCACGGGCGACTTCTCTGGTCTCGAACGCCTCCAGCACGTCGCCGTCTTTGACGTCGTTGAAGCCGTCGAGCAGGATGCCGCACTCGAATCCTTCCTGGACCTCGCGCGCGTCTTCCTGGAAGCGCTTGAGCGAGGCGATTCTGCCGTCGTGCACCACGACGTCGTTGCGCAGGACGCGCACGCCGGCGTTGCGCGTGATGACGCCGTGCGTGACCATGCAACCGGCGATGGTCCCCAGCTTGGAGGCCTTGAAAGTGGCCCGCACCTCGGCCTGGCCGAGGACGACCTCCTCGAAAGTCGGCTTGAGCATGCCGACCAGGGCTGCCGTGATGTCCTCGGTGACCTTGTAGATCACGCGATACGTGCGGATGTCGACGCCCTCGGTCTCCGCCAGCGAGCTGGCGGCAGGACTCGGCCGTACGTTGAAGCCGATGATGATGGCGTCCGACGCACTGGCCAGCATGACGTCGGACTCGTTCACGCCGCCGACGCCGGAGTGGATGATCCGCACCTTGACCTCGGGATGCTGGATCTTCAGGAGGGCCTCGCTGAGCGCCTCGAGGCTGCCCTGCACGTCGGCCTTGACCACCAGGTTCAGGTCGAGCACCTGGCCCTCGGCGATGCGCGCGAAGACGTCGTCCAGGGTGAGGGCCCGCTGCCTGGCGAGCGCCTCGGTCTTGAGCCGGGTGGCTCGTTTGTGCGCCAGGGAGCGTGCGGTGCGTTCGTCTTTGACCACGCGGCAGAACTCGCCGGCGACGGGCAGTTCGTCGAAACCGATGATCTCGACCGGCGTGGAAGGCCCGCCGGCCTTGAGCGGCTCGCCACGGTAGTCGCGCATGGCGCGCACCCTGCCGCTCGCCTCGCCGGCGACGACGGCGTCGCCGACGTGCAGCGTCCCGCGATTGACGAGGACGGTGGCGACGACGCCACGGCCGGGGTCGAGTCTGGACTCGATCACGAACCCGCTGGCCGGCGCGTCCGGATTGGCCTTGAGGTCGGCCACGTCGGCCACCAGGAGCAGCATGTCGAGGAAGTTCTCGAGGCCGATGCGTTTCTTCGCGCTCGCCTCGACGAACACGTTGTCGCCGCCCCACTCCTCGGGGACCACGCCCTGCTCCGCGAGCTGCTGCTTGATGCGCTCGATGTTGGCATCGGGCTTGTCGATCTTGTTGACGACGATGACGATCGGCACGCCGGCCGCCTTGGCGTGGGCGATGGCCTCCACGGTCTGCGGCATGACGCCGTCGTCGGCCGCCACGACGATGGCGGCGATGTCGGTGACCTTGGCGCCCCGGGCGCGCATGGCTGTGAACGCCGCGTGCCCGGGCGTGTCGATGAACGTGATGAGCCTGCCGTCGTGCCTGACCTGGTAGGCGCCGATGTGCTGGGTGATGCCGCCGGCCTCGCCTCTGGCCACCTCGGTCTCGCGGACCGCGTCGAGCAGACTCGTCTTGCCGTGATCGACGTGCCCCATGACGGTGATGACCGCGGGTCGTGGCCTGAGGTCGTCGGGGGCGTCGACGGCCTCTTTCTCGAGCTCGGCTTCTTCGTCGGCGGCGCGCGTGATCTCGACCTGCCGGCCGAAGTCGGCGGCGAGCACCTCCACCGCCTCGTCGCTGAGGGTCTGGGTGATGGTGACCATCTCGCCGTAACCCATGAGGGTCTTGATGATGTCCGGCGTGGAGATGCCGAGCAGCTGGGAGACGTCCTTGACGGAGGAGCCGGAGGGGACCTTGACGAGTCCGGTGGGTACGACCGGGGCCGCGGCCTGCTGGTCGCGCTCGCGGTTCCGTCCGCGGCCGCGGCGCCGGTCGCGGCCGCCCTGGCCGCCGCCGCGTCGCGAGGCGCCGGCGTCGATGATCACGCGGCGCTTCTTGCCCGCGGGGCCGCCCCCTGAGCGACGCCGCACGGGGGCGCCGGCCGACGGAGCGGTCGCGTACGCCTTCTCGATGGCCTCTTCATCCACGTTGACGACGCCGTCGACGACTTCGATACCCGCCTTCTTGAGGTGGGCGAGGACGTCGTCGACGCTGGTCCCTCGCTGGGTCGCGATGTCCGATACCTTGCGCTTCTTCGCCATTCACCTCACCGCCTTTCGTCTTCGTCACGTTGCGCGACCGCCTCGCGCACGGAGGCATCGAGCGTGACCGGGCCACGGAACGCCCGCGCGAACGCGTGCCTTCCGTCCGCGGCCTCCAGACACGCCACGTCCGCACAGAGATACGCGCCCCTTCCCGGCGCGCCACGCCGCGCCGTCCTCACACGGCCGTGGTCGGCCACGAGGCGTACGAGGTCGCTCTGGGGCCGCCGGCGGCGACAGCCGATGCACGTCCTCTGCGGCGTCGCCACGGGGCTCACTCCTCGTCCGCCTCTGCGGGGTCGGAGTCCGCGGCCCTGGCCGCGTCATCGGTCTGCGCGTCGTCGGCTGCGGGAGCCTCGGGCTCGGCCGGCACGTAGTCCGCGTGGATGCTGCAGTACTTCGAGCCCGGCTCGGCCTGGTTGGGGCAGCGCTTGCCGGTGCGCATCACCGCCTGGCACTGGCCCTGCACACCCTCCTCCTCGCCGAACTCGAGCGCGCTCTCGACCTCCGCCATCTGCTGCTGGCTCTTGATGTCGATGCGCCATCCGGTGAGCTTGCTGGCCAACCGGGCGTTCTGCCCCTCCTTGCCGATGGCGAGGGAGAGCTGGTCGTCGGGGACGACGATCGTCGCGGTCTTCTCCTCGTCGTCGACGATCACCTCCCGCACGCGTGCCGGCGAGAGCGACTTGGCGACGAAGCGTGCCGCGTCGTCGTTGTACGGGATGATGTCGATGCGCTCGCCGCGCAACTCGCTGACCACCATCCGCACACGGGAGCCGCGGGGGCCCACGCAGGCGCCGACGGGGTCGACGCCGTCGGCGTGCGACACCACGGCGATCTTGCAGCGTCCGGGCACGGGCTTGCCGTCGCGGCCCCGGTACCCCGTCTCGCGCGCCACCTGACGGATCTCCACCAGCCCGTCGGCGATCTCCGGGACCTCGAGCTCGAACAGCTTGCGCACCAGCTCCTCGCTCCGACGCGAGAGCTTGACCTGGGGACCCTTGGCCGACTCCTCCACCCTGACGATCACGGCCTTGATGCGCTCGCCGTGTTCGTAGTGCTCGGTGTCGATCTGCTCGCCGCGCGGCAACTCCGCCTCCACGCGACCCAGCTCGACCAACGTGGTGTGCCGCGGATCGCTCTGCTGCACGATGCCGGTGACCAGTTCGCCGACGCGGTCGACGTATTCCTCGTACATGAGGTCACGCTCCGCCTCGCGGATGCGCTGGAGGATGACCTGCTTGGCGGTCATCGCCGCGATGCGGCCGAAGTCGTCCGGCGTGACCTCCACGCGCTCGACCTCGCTCATGTCGACGCCGCTGAGGTCGAGCCCGACCTCCTCCCCGGTCTCCTCGTCGCGGACCTTGAGGGCCTCGGTGTCCACATGCTCCGGGAAGATGAGCTGGTAGACCCGCATGTCGCCGGTCTCGGTGTCGACCTCGACCGCGGCGTAGTCTGCCGCGTCGGGGGACTTCTTGTAGGCGGAGAGGAGCGCGTCCTCGAGAGCCTCGACAAGAGCCTCGAAGGCGATGCCCTTCTCGCTCTCGATCTGGCGCAGGGCCTCGATGATCTCTCTGCTCACGTTCGCCTCCGTGGGGGTTCATGGGTGTAGACCACGTGCGCTTTCGCGAGGCCGGCCAGCGGCAGCGTGACGTCCTGGCCGTCCTCGAGCGTGAGAGTGACGGACTGCCCGTCGGCCGCCGCGAGCACGCCGCGGAAGTTGCGACGACCGTCGACCGGGTCCGTCGTCTGCGCGGCCACGACACGGCCGATCTGGGCGGCGAAGTGCTCGGGCTTGCGCAACCGGCGGTCGAGCCCCGGCGAGGAGACCTCCAGGGCGTAACGCTCGCGCAGCTCCCCGAGCGCCTCGCTCACCGCCGCGCACAGGTCGAGATCGACTCCTCCTGCCCGGTCGATGAACAGCGTGACCGTGGCCGCGGGATGCCCGCGGACCTCGAGGTCCACCAGCTCGACGCCGGGGAACAGCTCGGCGAGCCTGGTCTCGACCATGGTCTCCAGTTGCTCTCTCGTCTCCCTCATGTCGACCTCACATACGAGAAAGGTCGGCTGCCACCGACCTTCGCGCAGAGAGCCCGCTCGTGGTGTGTTGTCTAGCCGCGTCAGTATAGCATCGTCGCCGGCTGAGGCACAAGGCGGGCTCGGGGTCTGCGGCGGGCTCACGACCACCGGCTTTCCTGCCGATACGGGGAGCGACCGTCACCACTCCGGAGAAGAGGCCGCCTGATGGGAGAGTACACGACGTTCGAGTGCCGCCAGTGCGGCTACAAGGCCGAGCGCATCCGCTGGGGTGTGGGCGTTTACGATCCCCGGCAGCGGTTCATGCCGGGGTACTGCGTGGAGTGCGGTTCCATCGTCGAGGTGGACATGACGGGCGCCGACATCCACGTGGACGAGTTCCGCTGCGCGACCTGCGACAGCGAGCTGTTCTTCCTCGAGAAGGCCAACTCCTACACCTGCCCTAGATGCAAAGCGCAGGACATGCTCCTGCGGCAGGGCGAATACTGGTGAGACGGAGGCCGCGCGACGCTACGCCGGCGCGGCCGTCACTCGACGATCTCGACGGGGCTCCCCGCCGGCACGTAGCGGCTGACCTGCAGCACGTCCTTGTTGCGCATGCGTACGCAGCCGTGGCTGATCGCCTTGCCGATGAGCCACGGCTCGTTGGTCCCGTGGATCGCCACCGGTCCTCCCTGCTCCCAGTAGGGGAGCTTGGGCTGGAAGGCGCTGATCCCGATCGCCAGTACCCCGTAAGGACCGTCCGGGGACGCCGGCCTCAGCTTCTGGTTGACGAAGAAGAAGCCCTTCGGGGTGCTCAGGCCGGGTCTGCCGATCGCCACCGGGAACGTGGCGACGACCTGACCACGGCGGGTGACGCTGAGCTCGCGCTCCGACAGGTCGATGGTGATCTTCGCTGCCGTCCTGTACAGCGCGAGGCTGCCCTCGGCCTCGGGGATCCACCCCCGGGTTCCGTTCGGCCGCAGCGCAAGCCACACCCTGTACCAGAGTCTGTCTCCGACCTCCCGCGTCGTGTCCACGAGCGCGAGGTTCGGGTAGCCGTTCTGGTTGAACCGGTCGAGGCGCGTCCTGACCTGCGCCGCGGTGCTCGGTCGCGCGTAGACCACGACCGGTCGCACGACTTTGATGACCGTCCAGCGCTCGTAGTGAGGCTCGGCCGGGGCGGAGCCCGACGGCGTCACGACAGGAACCGGCGCCGGCGTCTGGCTCGCGCCGGAGCCACTCGCGCGGGCGCGCACGGCGGCCTGGCCCCCGAGCGCCAGCACCGCCAGAGCGGCCAGACCGCCGACGAGGATCACGATATCGCGTACCCAGGTGCTCATCCCCGTCCAAGGATAGCCGCGCGCCCGGAAGAGGTACAACTAGGCGGAGGCCCCGTCACCGCCCGTGGCGTACACTAGCCGCAAGGCAGCCAACGAAAGGAGCGCCGGTTGATCGCCATCATCGTCTTGATCGTCGTCGTGGTCGTGATCGTGGCCGTGCTGGCCGGCATGTACAACAGTCTCGTGAAGCGGCGGAACCAGGTGGACAACTCCTGGAGCCAGATCGAGGTGCAGCTCAAACGACGGCACGACCTCATCCCCAACCTCGTCGAGGCGGTCAAGGACTACATGTCGTACGAGCAGGAGACGCTCACCAACGTCACCAACGCGCGGGCCGCCGCGATCGACGCCGGCAGACGCGGCCCGGAGGCCCAGGCCGAGGCTGAGAACGTGCTCACCGGCACTCTCAAAAGCCTCTTCGCCGTGGCGGAGAACTATCCTGAGCTCAAGGCCAACCAGAACGTCATCCAGCTCCAGGAGGAGCTCACGTCGACGGAGAACAAGATCGCCTTCGCGCGGCAGTTCTACAACGACAGCGTCCTCACCTACAACAACAAGATCCAGATGTTCCCGTCCAACCTCATCGCCGGCATGTTCAACTTCACGACGCGCCAGTTCTTCGAGGCCCCCGAGAGCGAGCGCGCCGTCCCGGTCGTCGATCTGAGGTGAGCCCCGCGGCCCCGTGCCGCCACCGGTCATGTACGAACAGATCGCCCGCAACCGTCGCGATTCCTGGCTGCTGGCGGGCCTCGTCGTGGCGATCCTCGCCGCCTTGGGGTTCGCGATCGGGTACGCCGCGGTCGGAGGGACGCAGGGCGGCCTCGGCCTGCTCGGGGTGTTCGGTGTGGTCGCGATCCTCTGGAGCGTCGTCGGCTACTACAGCGGCGACAGGATGGTGCTCGCGGTCTCCGGCGCCCGACGGGTGACGCATGCCGACGAGCCGCAGCTCTTCAACGTCGTCGAAGAGATGACGATCGCCGCCGGCCTGTCGCGGGTCCCGGCCGTGTACGTGCTCGAGGACGCCGCACCCAACGCGTTCGCCACCGGACGCGACCCGGAGCATGCCTCCGTCGCCGTCACGCGCGGCCTGCTGGAGCGTCTCGACCGCGAGCAGCTGCAGGGCGTCGTCGCCCACGAGATGTCGCACGTGCGCAACTACGACGTCCGGTTGCAGACACTGGTGGGCGTCCTCGTCGGGATGATCGCCCTGATCGCCGACTTCTTCCTGCGCTGGAGCTTCTGGGGCGGCGCGGGTCGGCGGCGCGGCGGAGGCTCCGGAGGCGGTCAGGGACAGGCGGTCTTCATGATCGTCGCGCTGGTGCTGGCCGTTCTGGCGCCGCTGGCGGCTTATGCGGTGCAGTTCGCGGTCTCGCGACGGCGGGAGTACCTGGCCGACGCCTCCGCCGTGGAGCTCACCCGCAACCCGCTCGGCCTGGCGCGGGCGCTCCACACCATCGCTTCAGACCCGCGGCCGCTGCGCAGCGCCAACCGCGCCACGGCCCACCTCTACATCGCCAATCCGCTCAAGAAGGCGAAGGAGGCCACGGGGATCTTCGACACGCACCCCCCCATCCGGCAGCGCATCGCCGTACTGCTCGAGATGGCGCATGTGGGGCCCGAGGCGCTGACCTGATCCTCCCAGGCCGCGTCCGTCGGCACCGGACGACGACCGGTCAATCCACGCCCTCGAGAGGCTGCCGGTAGACCTCGGAAGCCGGGTCGAGGGCGCGGGCCAGCCGCAGGTGGGCCCGCGCCTCCCGGCGTTCCCCGAGCCGGCGCAGACACCGGGCCAGGGCGTAGTGGGCGTAGGCGTGGTCGGGGACGTCGTCGGTGATCTCCCGGAAGAGCGTGGCCGCCCGTTCGAAGCGACCCAGCGCGAACTCCGCGCGCCCGAGCGCCTCACGGATGGAGGTGCGTCCCGGCTCCAGCATCAGGGCTCGGGAGAGGTGCATCGCCGCCTGTGCCGGGTGGCCTTCTTCGAGGAAGCGGACGCCGCGGCGGAACGACGAATAGGCTTCGCTCTCGTCGCGGAAGTCGGGCGTGCGTCGGCGCGGCGCCGGCACGGCGCTCAAAGGCCGAGATCGGCGGCGATGCCCTGCATCGCCACCAGCCCGAGCCCCAGGAAGTCGTCTAGCTCGAGACCCAGCTCCTCACAGCGCGCGATCGCGGCCCGATCGACCCCACGCGCGAACGCACCCTCACGGTACCGCTTGCGCACCGACCTCGCTTTGACTCCCGCGAGGTCTTTGTCGGGGCGCACGAGAGCCGCCGCGGTCACGAGCCCGCTGAGCTGGTCGGCGGCGATGAGGCCGATGTCGATGCGCCCGGTGGCCGCGACGCCGGTGTCGGGGTTGTGCGCCGCGACCGCGTGCACGGCCGCCGACGGAAGGCCCAGCACCCTCAGCCTCTCCGCCGCCACGGCCCCGTGGCGGGCGAAGTCGCCCTCCGTCTCCTCGGCGTCGAGGTCGTGACCCAGTCCGGCGAGACCCCACACGTCAGGGTCCTCACCGAGTCGTCGGGCCAGGGCACGCATGATCACCTCGGTGGCCAGCATGTGGCGGCGCAGGTTCTCGTTGGTCACGCGCGCCTCCACCTCGGCGAGCACGGCGGCGCGGTCGGGCGTCATCCCGCCAGGCCTTTCTCGATCTGATCGGCGACGGCATGTGCACAGGCGGCCTTGCTCGTGCGTGGTACATGCACCTCGC
>JAAYBE010000376.1 GCA_012719015.1 Actinomycetota bacterium | reverse complement strand
CCGGGCGAACAGGGTAGTGTTATCCGCATGGACGGAGAGTGGCGCATCGAGCACGACAGCATGGGCGAGGTGCGCGTCCCCGCCGGGCACTACTGGGGCGCGCAGACGCAGCGGTCGGTCGAGCACTTCCCGATCGGGACCGACCGGTTCCGCTGGGGCCGGCGCGTGATCTGGGCGCTCGGCGTGCTCAAGCTCGCGGCGGCACAGGCCAACGAGGAACTCGGCCGCCTGCCGCACGATGAAGCCGAGCTGATCGTCCGCGCCGCCGGCGAGGTCATGGAGGGCGCCCTCGACGCGGAGTTCCCGTTGGTCGTGTTCCAGACCGGCAGCGGCACGCAGAGCAACATGAACGCCAACGAGGTGATCGCCAACCGGGCCAACGAGCTGGCCGGGACGGGCCGCGGGGCCGGCGCCCCGATCCACCCCAACGACCACGTCAACCTGGGCCAGTCGAGCAACGACACCTTCCCCACGGTGATGCACGTCGCCGCCGTCGCCGAGCTCGAGGATGCGCTCATGCCGGCCGTCGAGGGGCTGCGCGACACGTTCGTCGCCAAGTCCGGGGAGTACGCCGGCGTGGTCATGACGGGACGCACACATCTCCAGGACGCGACGCCGGTCACGCTGGGGCAGGTGTTCTCCGGCTGGTCGTCCCAGCTCGAGCAGGCGTCGGCCACCGTGCGCGCCACGCTCGAGGGCCTGCACGAGCTGGCGCTGGGCGGCACCGCGGTCGGCACCGGACTCAACACCGACCCGCGCTTCGCCGAGGTGGCGGCGGCCCACATCAGCCGCCTGACCGGCAGGCCGTTCCGCCCCGCCGGCGACTTCTTCGCCGCGCTCTCGGCGCACGACGCGATCGTGAACGCGAGCGCGGCGCTGCGCACGCTCGCCGGCGCGCTCATGAAGATCGCCAACGACGTGCGCTGGTACGCCTCCGGCCCTCGCGCCGGCATCGGCGAGCTGCGCCTCCCCGAGAACGAGCCCGGCTCGTCGATCATGCCCGGCAAGGTCAACCCCACCCAGGCGGAGGCGCTCACGCAGGTGGCGGTGCGTGTGTTCGGCAACGACGCGGGCGTCGCCTTCGCCGGCTCGCAGGGCAACTTCCAGCTCAACGTCTACAAGCCGGTCATGCTCCACGGACTGCTCGAGTCGGCCGGGCTGCTGGCCGAGGCCGTCCACGTGTTCGACGTCTTCTGCGCGCGCGGCATCGAGCCGGACCTCGAGGTCATCGGCCGCCACCTCGACGCCTCGCTGATGCTGGTCACGGCGCTCACGCCGCACATCGGCTACGAGCGCGCGGCGCGGATCGCACAGACGGCGCATCGGGACGGGCTGACGCTCAGGGAGGCGGCGCTCGGCCTCGGCTTCGTCACGGCCGAGCAGTTCGACGCGTGGGTCAGGCCCGAGGACATGACGCACCCCCTCGAGACGTGAGCCGGAGATCCCGGACCGCACGCCGTGCCCCGGCCCGCTCCTCGTCCGCCAGGGAGCGGGACCGGACCGCCCGCGAGGCGGGGAGGACGCCCCCGCGGCCGGCCTCGCGACGACGCGGCGCCGGCTTCCTCGACTACCTGATCGTCGCCGCGCTGGTGACGCTGGCGCTGATGATCGCGTTCGGCGCCTTCATCCTCCTGCACGGCAGCCTCTGAAGCCGTACGAGGACCCGGCGTCGCGGGGCCGCCTCGCGAGCGTCCGGGAGAGGCGGACCGGTCAGAGGTTCGTGAGCCTCTGCGGCTCCACCTCCTCGAGCGCCGCCCGGGCCGCGAGGGCGAGTTCGCGCTCGTGCTCGCGGCCCACCGCGAACACCCGGTACAGATGGGCCTTGGCCGGCACGAACTCGAGGATGCCGCCGAGGAGCTGCTCCTCGATCCGGCCCGTGGCGGGGTCGTACACGGGCAGCCGCTTGGGCCCGACGAACGGGTTGAGCGGCCGGGGGTCCTGCGAGGCGATGTCGACCACGAACTCGAGCGCGCCAAGGTGGTCCGGAAGGCGCCGGACGATGGCGTCGTGGAACTCCTCGCGGGTGAGGTCCCGGGCCGCCGGCAGAGGCTGCTGCCGCTCCACATGGTGCTCGTAGACCATGCTGTACTTGACGTGCCGGTGGATGATGCTCTGCCACTCCTCCGCCAGCTCCCTGCGCGGACTGTGCAGCGGCTCGTCGAGCCACGCCTCCACGGTCGTGAACAGGGACCACTCGGTGAGCCGGCGGTAGGCCCCGAGGTCCTCGAGCGGGCTGGCGGGCAGGATCAGCTCGAGCGTCGGCCGGAAGATCTCGCGCAGATGCAGGTCGATGGCGTGCCCCACGCGGTGGAAGTAGACGTTCTCGTACATGTAGAAGCGCGCGTTGAGGAAGGCGCGCAGCGAGCTGAGCGCGCGTTTGTGGAACGTGAGCCCCTCCGCCGTGCAGAACGTGTAGTAGACGAGGCGGTCGACGTCGATGGGCCCCAGGCCGACGCCGCACATGCGTGCGTCGCGACGCACATAGTCGAGGTTGTCGACCGTGACTGCACCCGACAACGCCCGGTGCAGCAGGCGCACCCAGCGGGGGATAGGGTCGGCCCCGCCCGCATCCGGGGCAGCAGGCCCGGGCCGGCGGGCCGTGGCGGCCTCCTCCGCGCGCACCAGGAAGGCGACGTGCCACGGGTCGACGGCCTCGCCGGGCGCGAACGGACCCGATGGGCTGCGGCGCAGCTCGGCCAGCAGCGCGCCGAGCTCCGCGACGATGAGCCGTTGCGAGATCTGCTCATGGTCGAGCCCGAAGACGGGCAGCAGATACTCCTCGTCGAAGAAGTGGCTGAAGGGGCCGTGGCCGAGGTCGTGCAGCAGCCCCGCCGTGCGCAGGGTCTCCTCGACCAGGGGAAGAGACGGGGTCTCGGACTCGACCTCGGCCAGAGTGGGGTAGACCTGGCGGGCCAGCTCGCCGGCGAGGTGCATGGTGCCGAGGCTGTGGGCGAAGCGGCTGTGCTCCGCCGTGGGGAACACCCACCACGAGCTCTGCAGTTGGTGGATGCGCTTGAGCCGCTGCACCCAGGGGTTGTCGATGACGTCCGGCTCTGCGATCTCCCCGGCGCGGGAGAGCGTGATGCGCAGGTACCCGTAGAGCGGGTCGGCGATGAGGTGGACGTCGTCGTACGGCAGTCTCATGCGTTGCTCCCGTGCCAGCCTACCGTCGCCCGCGGACGGCGACAAGGACACCGAGTCTGGGGGCGGGGATGCGCCGGCGCTCACGCGCGCCGGGCACGTTGGAACGGCGCTGCGTCTTGCGTTAGGGTCAGTCCCTCAGCAGCGCAGACCTCGGGGGAGGCACTGATGCGTACAGTCACCGTGGTGCGCCGAGGGCGCGGCGCCGATCCTGTCCACCCCGCCTCGTCCTCCGCTGCGTCCGGAGTCGCCGGGCGCGCGGGCCGCGGGGCGCCGTGGCCCCAGTGGGGCGCACAGCCGCGGGCCGTGAGGGGAGGAGGATGAGATGACCCCGACCTTCGCCATCGACCGCGGCGCGATCGACGCCGTGGTGTTCGACATGGACGGCGTCGTGACGCGGACCGCCGTGGTGCACGCCGCGGCGTGGAAGAGGCTCTTCGACGATTACCTCGAGAAGCGGGCCGCCGCCTCCGGCGGCGAGTGGCGTCCCTTCGACGACGAGGACTACCGCGTCTACGTGGACGGCAAGCCGCGTTACGACGGGGTGCGCAGCTTCCTCGCCTCACGTGACATCGTGCTCCCCGACGGCGAGCCCGCCGACCCGCCCGATCGGGAGACGGTGTGCGGACTCGGCAACCGCAAGAACGGCTATTTCATCGCCGAGGTCGAGCGCCACGGCGTCGAGCCGTTCGAGACGACGGTGCGGCTGGTCCGCTGTCTCCAGGAGGCGGGCATCGGCACGGCCATCATCTCGGCCAGCGAGAACGCCACCCTGATCCTCGGGGCGGCCGGGGTCGGCGCCCTCTTCCCCGTACAGGTCGACGGCCTCGTGGCCCGCGAACTGGGTCTCCCCGGCAAGCCGGATCCCGCCGTCTTCCTCGAGGCCGCCAGACGGCTGGGGGCGGAGCCCGACCGCGCGATCGTGGTCGAGGACGCGCTGTCCGGGGTCGAGGCGGGCCGCCGCGGCGGCTTCGCGCACGTGATCGGCGTCGACCGCACCGGTGACCCCGACGGCCTGCGGCGGTCGGGGGCGGACGTGGTGGTCCCCGACCTCGGCGACGTGACCGTCGAGCCGCCGACCCTGCCGTCGGCGGTGACGTGTGCCGCCGACATCGCGCGCCGCATCGGTACGGTGCGCCCGGCCGTCTTCCTGGACTACGACGGCACGCTCACCCCCATCGTGGCGCGGCCCGAGATGGCGACCCTGCCCGACGAGACCGCGACCGTGCTGCGCGAGCTCGCAGGCCGCTGCCCCGTCGCCATCCTCAGCGGCCGTGACCTGACCGACCTGCGCGGCATGGTGCCGCTCGACGGGCTGGTCTATGCGGGCTCGCACGGGTTCGACGTCGACGCGCCGGAGGAGCTCGGTGGGCGCGTCCGCCGCGGCGAGGAGTTCGCCGACGTGATCGCCGCCGCCCGCGCGCGCCTCAGGGAGGCGGTCGCGCCCATCCCCGAGGCCTGGGTCGAGGAGAAGGCCTTCGCCGTGACCCTGCATTTCCGTCAGGTCGCGGAGCGGCACCTCCCCGCGCTCCACGCCGCCTTCGACGACGTCGCCCGGGCCTTCCCCGACCTGCGCCGCAGCGGCGGCAAGAAGGTGCTGGAGCTGCGGCCGAACCTTGACTGGGACAAGGGCCGGGCGCTGCTGATGCTGCTCGAACGCATCGACCGCGACGAGAAGCACTTCCCCCTCTTCATCGGTGACGACGAGACCGATGAGGACGCCTTCGCCGTCCTCATCGGCCGGGGGATCGGCATCCGTGTCGGGAGCCCGCACGTGGTCAGCGCTGCGGAGTACTCCCTGGCCGACACCGACGAGGTGGCGCGCTTCCTGGCAGGGCTGGTGAGATGAGCGCCCGCACACCGGAGGACGTCTGGACCTTCTCCTACGAGGGCTTCGACCCTGACGAGGAGGGACTGCGCGAGGCTCTCTGCGCGCTGGGCAACGGCTACTTCGTGACACGCGCCGCGGCGCCCGAGGCGGCGGCCGACGACGTCCACTACCCGGGCACCTACCTCGCCGGCTGTTACAACCGCCGCGTCACGGAGGTCCAGGGGCGACCGATCGAGAACGAGGACCTGGTCAACCTGCCCAACTGGCTGCTGCAGACGTTCCGCATCGGCGACGGCGACGCGTTCCGTCTCTCGAACGTGACCGTCGAGGATTACCGGCTGCGGCTGGACATGCGCCACGGCATCCTGACGCGATCCATGTCGATCACCGACGCCGAGGGCAGACGCACGGACCTCTCCGAGCGCCGTCTGGTCCACATGGGCGACAAGAACCTGGCCGCGCTGGAGACGACCATCGTGGCCCGCAACTGGTCCGGCCCGATGACCGTCGTCTCCGGCCTCGACGGCACGGTGACCAACGCCGGGGTGCCGCGCTACCGGGAGCTGGACGGCCGACACCTCACCCCGCTCGTCACGAGCAGGGAGGGCGACGACCGCATCCTGCTCGTCGTCGAGACCAACCAGAGCCACGTCCGCATCGCCGAGGCGGCGCGGGTGCGCCTGTCCCGCGGCGGACAGCGGTACGAGACCGCGCCGCAGGTCGACGAACGTCCCGGTTACATCGCGCTCGAGATCCCCTGCGAGGTCGAGCAGGACGTGCCGGTCACCGTCGAGAAGACGGTGGTCGTGTCCTCGTCCCGCGAGCGCGCCCTCTCGGAGCCGGGCTACGCCGCCCTCCGCAAGCTCGAGCGGGCGGCCGCGTTCGAGGATCTCGTGGCCACACAGACCGCCGCCTGGGACGAGCTGTGGCGGCGCGCCGCCCTCGACCTCAACGGCGGCGACGAGGCGAACCGCATCCTCCTCCTGCACACGTTCCAGACGCTCCAGACCGTCTCGCCCAACAGCGTCGACCTGGACGCGGGGGTCGGCCCCCGCGGCCTCCACGGCGAGGCCTACCGCGGCCACGTGTTCTGGGACGAGATGTACATCTTCCCGCTCCTCAACCGCACCTTCCCGCACCTGACGCGGGAGATGCTGCTGTACCGCTACCGGCGCCTGCCCGAGGCCCGCCGGCTGGCCGCGGACGAAGGCCTGCGCGGCGCGCTCTTCCCCTGGCAGAGCGGCAGCGACGGCCGCGAGGAGACGCAGGTGCTCCACCTCAACCCCAAGTCCGGCCGCTGGCTGCCGGACGTGAGCCACCTGCAGCGTCACGTCAACGCGGCCATCGCCTACAACGTGTGGCAGTACTGGGAGGCGACGCGTGACCTGGACTTCCTGGGCGCCCACGGGGCGGAGATCCTCTTCGAGATCGCACGCTTCTTCGCCAGCCTGGCGACGTACGACGACGCCCTCGACCGCTACGAGATCCGCGGAGTGATGGGCCCGGACGAGTACCACACCGGCTACCCGTGGCGCGAGGACCCCGGCCTCGACAACAACGCCTACACCAACGTCATGGCGGTCTGGCTGCTGTCGCGCGCCCTCGACGTGCTACAGGTGCTGCCGGCACTGCGCCGCGACGAGCTGCTCACGGCGCTGGCGATCACCGGTGAGGAGCTCGACCTGTGGAAGCGCATCACGCGCAAGATGCGGATCGTGTTCCACGACGGGACGATCAGCCAGTTCGAGCACTACGACCGGCTCGAGGAGTTCGATTGGGAGGGCTACGCCGCCCGGCACGGCAACATCCAGCGCCTGGACCGCATCCTCGAGAGCGAGGACGACACGCCGGACCGCTACCGGGTGGCCAAGCAGGCGGACACGCTCATGCTCTTCTACCTGTTGCCCCTGGGCGAGTTGCGGCGTCTCTTCGCCGGGCTCGGCTATACGCTCGACGACGAGCTCGTCACGCGGACCATCCGCTACTACGCCGAGCGGACCGCACACGGCTCCACCCTGAGCGCGATCGTGCACGCCTGGGTGCTCGGCCACATCGACTCCGGACAGTCGTGGGAGTTCTTCGAGGAGGCCCTGCGCAGCGACGTGGAGGACACGCAGGGCGGGACCACCCGCGAGGGCATCCATCTCGGCACCATGGCGGGCACCGTCGACCTGGTCCAGCGGGCGTACCTGGGTCTCGAGATCCGCAACGATGCACTGTGCTTCGATCCCGACCTGCCCGCCGGTCTGCAGAGCCTGGGCTACACGTTGCTGCTCCGCGGCCACAGGGTGGCGCTGGAGCTCTCCGGCGATGAGCTCGCCGTGGCGCTGGACCAGTCGGCGCCCGGCGCGCTGACGGTCCGGATGAAGGAGGCGGCGGCGACGCTGCAGCCCGGCGCGCGCCTCACGTTCGAGCTGGAGCGTCGCGCCTGAGCTGCGCCGCCGGCCGGGCCGGTCAGCCCCCGCGGAGACACGCCAGGGTCGCCACCACGATCGCCTCCGTGCCCGTCGCCAACGTCGGCCGGATCACCGGTGCGAAGTGCGGCGAATGGAGGACCGGCACGTCCGTCGTCAGACGACGGGCGACGGAGGCCCTGCCGTAGAGCCCGGGGTCGATGCCTCCGAGGCCCCAGTACGTGTACGGGGCGCCCAGACCGTCGGCGATCACCGCGAAGTCCTCGCTGGCGGTCTGCCTCTCCAGCTCGGAGGCGGCGGCCCCGAAGTGGGCGCCGAACGCCTCCGCGACGATCGCCGTCACCCGCGGGTCGTTGACCGTCGCCCGGCAGTGCGCCGAGTACTCGAAGCGGGGCGGCGTGGGGGCGTCCGAGGCCCGACACTCGGCCGTGACCACCCTCTCCAGACCGTCGAGCAGCCTGCGGCGGACCTCGGCCTCGTAGGTGCGGACGCTGATCTCGAGCTCCGCGAGCTCCGGGATGATGTTGGCGGCCGAGCCCGCCGCGAGCCTGCCGACGGTCAGGCAGGCGAAGTCGTGGGGGCTCGTCTCCCGTGACACGAGGGTCTGCAGGCGCAGCACCACCGCGGCCGCGAGGACGACGGGGTCCACGGCGTCCTGCGGCATGGAGCCGTGGGCGCCGCGGCCGGTCAGGGTGACCCGCACGGTGTCGGCGGAGGACAAGACCGGAC
Source organism: Actinomycetota bacterium (assembly GCA_012719015.1). GTDB lineage: Bacteria > Actinomycetota > Thermoleophilia > UBA2241 > UBA2241 > CAIXSE01. The sequence goes on along the minus strand of JAAYBE010000376.1, from coordinate 862 downwards.
CCGGACGGGTCCACACCGTGCCGGCGGGGAGCGGGAGCACGTGCTGGGCCAAAGCCACGTCGGGACGCGGCACGGCGGCGGCCAGGCCGTCGTCGATCATCGCCTGCGCTCCGCCCACGAGCTCCTCGTCGGGCTGGAAGAGGGCCACGAACGTGCCGGACCACGCAGAGCGGGCGGCCGCCAGCAGACGCGCGGCCGAGAGGAGGCAGCTCACGTGCACGTCGTGCCCGCAGGCGTGCATCACGGGCACGGTGGCGCCCGTCGCGTCAACCGCGGTGACCGTCGATGCGTAGTCGAGTCCCGTGGCCTCGCGCACCGGCAAGGCGTCCATGTCCGCCCTGACCAGCACGGTCCTGCCGGGACCGTTTTCCAGCACCCCCACCACACCGGTCCCTCCAACGTGTTCCAGGACCTCGTATCCCCGCTCACGCAGGTCGCGCGCCACGAGGGCCGCGGTCGCGTGCTCCTGCCGGCTCAGCTCGGGGTGGGCGTGCAGATGCCGGTACAGATCCTCCTGCCAGGACCGGATGTCGTCGAGACGGCCCAGGACCTCCGCTACGTCGTACATGGGACCCTCCTCCTCCGCGGCGCGCGCCCGGCGCCGGAGAGGCCGGGGACGAAATCACCTATGATCGGGGCATGCAGCGACTGCCGCGGACACAGAACGACCTGCGCCCCGACGTCGTCGAGCTGGCCTTCGGCGAGCCGGACCCCTCGCTGCTGCCGACGGACCTCGTGACCTCGGCCGCCGCGCGGGTCGTGCCCACCCTGGGCCGGGGCGCACTGGCCTACGGCAGGCGCCCCGGGCCGCACCCGCTGCGGGAGGCCGTCGCGGCCCGGATCACGGACCGCGAGGGTCTGT
>JAAYBE010000375.1 GCA_012719015.1 Actinomycetota bacterium | reverse complement strand
TCGTGCTCGGCGAGCAGCGCGCGCCGCTTCTCCGACTTGACCTCGTCGAGGCGCCGGTACATCTCGTCGATGCTGCCGAACTGCTGCAGGAGCTGCGCCGCCGTCTTCTCGCCGATGCCGGGCACGCCGGGGATGTTGTCGGAGGAGTCGCCCTTGAGACCGATGTAGTCGGGGATCTGCGCCGGCGTGACGCCGAACCGTTCGAGCACCGCGCCGGGCGTGTAGATCCGGACGTCGGTCACGCCGCGCCCGGTGCTCATCACCCAGATGTCGTCGTCGACGATCTGCATGGCGTCGCGGTCGCCGGTGACGACCACCGAGCGGACGCCCTGCCGCTTGGCCTCCTCCGCCAGCGTGCCGAGGATGTCGTCGGCCTCGTAGCCCGGCTTGACGAGGTTGACGACGCCGAAGGCCTCCATGAGCCCCGGCAGCAGGTCCCACTGCGCCGCGAGCGTCTCCGGCATCGACGGGCGCTGTGCCTTGTACTGGTCGTAGAGCTCGTCGCGGAAGGTGGGACCGCGCGCGTCCCAGGCGCAGACGAGGTACGACGGCCGGTACTCGGTGATGAGCTTGAGCAGCATCTGGCTGAGCCCGAAGAGCGCGTTGGTGGGCGCGCCGGCCTGGGTGGCGATGGACTCCGGCAGCGCGAAGAAGGCGCGGAACGCCAGGCTGCTGCCGTCGAGCAGGAAGAGGCGGTCGTGCAGGAGCGGGTCGGCCATGGCGCGATTCTACGACAACCACGGGACCCGCCGCCGGGGGCGGCCGTCGCGTCCGTCGCCGGCGTCGCCGTCGCGGTAGACTGCCGGCAGTGGGCCGGCGCCCGGCCGGCGGTCAACGGGAGGATGTGGCGATGGGAGCACGGGAGTTCACGAGGGGACGCCGCGTCGTGGCTCGGCTGGCGCACGGCGGCGACCTGCTGGAGGAGATCGCCGCCGTGGCCGAGGAGCACGGCATGCGGACCGCCGAGCTGCGCGCCATCGGCGCCCTGCAGGCCGCCCGGCTCGCTTTCTACGACCAGTCCGCGCATGAGTACGGGGAGTTCGCCGTCGATGCGCCGGTCGAGCTGATCGGCCTGCTCGGCAACGTCTCGCTCAAGGACGGGGCGATCTTCGTCCACGCCCACGCCACGCTGGCGGGTCACGACGGGGCCTGCGTCGCGGGGCACGTGGCGCCGGGCTGCGTCGTCTTCGCCGGCGAGCTGGTGCTGCAGGAGCTCGTCGGCGAGCCGCTGGAGCGGGAGTTCGACGAGGTCACCGGCCTGGCGCTCTGGCGCGACCTCTGAGCCGCCACACCGCGGGAGAGAAGGGGTGGTGGTGTCGGAAGGGGGACTTGAACCCCCATGAGGTTATACCCTCACTAGGCCCTCAACCTAGCGCGTCTACCAATTCCGCCATTCCGACACTCGAGGGAGTGCGAGTATAGGTCGCGCGCCGCGGAAGTTCAACGCGTCGGGGGCCGGAGCGTGACGATGGGCGGCCCGCGCTGCGGCCCGCCCATCGGCGGCGCCCCCTTCATCTGCCCCACGTCACGCGGGGCCGTGGTCTGCCGAGACCGTGGCGCCGACTGAGACTGCACCCGCAGTATAGGCCCTCGTCCCGCGTGGTACAAGGTCTTCCGTATCAAACGATCACCTCGAGCGGAGGAACCGATGCCCGCACGCATCCTGGTCGGCAGCTGTTCGTGGACCGATCCCACGCTGGTCGCCAGCGGACGCTTCTATCCGCCGCAGGTGACGAGCGCCGAGGGGCGCCTGCGCCATTACGCAGAGCGCTTCGACATCGTCGAGGTCGACTCCACCTACTATGCGCCGCCGTCCGTGCGCAACAGCAGGCTCTGGGTGGAGCGCACGCCGGACGACTTCGTCTTCAACGTCAAGGCCTTCGCCTGGCTCACGGGCCACGCCGCGGCGCCGGCGCGGCTCCCCGGCCTGCTCCGCGACCGGTTGCCGGAGCACGCGCGCGCCAAGCGCAACGTCTATCCACGCGACGTCGACGGATCGGTCCTCGAACTGGTGTGGCGGCAGCACCGCGAGGCCCTCGAGCCGCTGGCCGCCGCCGGCAAGCTGGGCGCGGTCCTCTTCCAGTTCCCACGCTGGTTCGTCCGCACGGAACAGAACCGCGCGTACCTGCGCACGCTCCCGGCGCACCTGCCGGGCCGGCCGCTGGCGGTGGAGTTCCGCGGCGGCGGCTGGATGGACGCGGACGCCGCCGCCGATACGCTCGCGCTGCTCGAGGGGGCCGGACTCACCTACGTGGGCGTGGACGAGCCCCAGGGCTTCGCCGACAGCGTGCCGCCGCTGACCGCGGTGACCGCCCCGCTGGCGATGGTGCGCCTGCACGGCCGCAACGCCGACACCTGGAGGGCGAGGACGGGCGCCGCCTCAGACCGTTTCAAGTACCTCTACAGTGACGCCGAGCTGGAGGAATGGGCGCCGCGCGTACGCGCGCTCGCCGCCCAGGCCGAGACCGTGCACGTCCTCTTCAACAACAACTACGAGGACTGGGGCATGCGCAACGCGCGACGGATGGCGCAGATCCTCGGGGTCGACCGGCCCCGGCCGCAGACCCGGCTGCAGCTCGACTGAGAGCGGACCCGCCGGGCCTGGTCAGCCCGGCCCGGCGAGCAGTTCGCGCATCTGCGCGTCGACCGTGACGCCCCACCGTGCGAGCTCGGCGAAGAAGGCCTCGCAGGGCACGACCTGCTCGGGGACGAAGACGCCGGGGCCGACGATGTCGCCGCGAGCCAGCATGCGGGCCACGATCGCCGGCGGGATGCCGGTGTCCACATCGCCGCCGCCGGCGCCGTACTCCTCGTGGGCGGGGACCACGGCGCGCACGCGCCACTCGATCCGCCGTCCCGCCTTGAGCCCGCGCACCACGCCCAGCAGGTAGTCGGTGTCGTGGACGACCACGTCCGTGGGGCGCGGGATCTCGCCGACCACCTTGAGCAGCACGTCGCGCGGGCGGACGTGCGAGCCGCCGACCTCCACCTCGTCGGTGCGGGTCATGCCGATGGCGTGCAGGAAGCGCATCTGGCGGGTGAACTCCTGCGGCAGCGAGAGCTTGAAGGTCGCGCCCCTCAGCCCCTGGTCCTTCCAGGTGTGCCAGAAGGTGAACGGCTCCGAGTGGATCGTGTAGTGGGCCTCGAGGAGGCCCGCCGGCGCGCCGAAGTCGAGCAGCTCCACGCCCTCTCCGCCGCCGATGTCCGTGACCCAGCGGCCGTCGATGTACTCGGGGGCGACGACGCTGAACTCGTCGCAGAGCGTCTCGAGCGAGTAGGGCACCACCCAGCCGTCGTAGCCGCTCCAGTCGGTGTCGTCGACGTT
>JAAYBE010000374.1 GCA_012719015.1 Actinomycetota bacterium | reverse complement strand
GGATCGACATCCACGACCCCGAGGCCGTCCGCTTCCGGGCCCAGATGATCGAGCTCATGATGCTCAGCCATCCTCACGACTGTCCCGTGTGCGACGAGGGCAGCGAGTGCCACCTGCAGGACATGACCGTGATGACCGGCCACAACTACCGGCGCTACCGGGGCCGCAAGCGGACCTTCGAGAACCAGGACCTGGGGCCCTTCGTCACGCACGAGCTCAACCGCTGCATCACCTGCTACCGGTGCACGCGCTTCTACAACGACTACGCCGGCGGCCGCGACTTCGGCGTGTTCGGCCTGCGCAACCAGATCTACTTCGGCCGTCACGAGAGCGGCCCGCTGGAGAGCGAGTTCAGCGGCAACCTGATCGAGGTCTGTCCCACCGGGGTGTTCGACGACAAGCCGTTCTCGCGCCGCTACACGCGCAAGTGGGACCTCGAGAGCGCCCCGTCGGTGTGCCCCAACTGCGGACTCGGCTGCACCACCTACCCGTCGGCCCGGTACGGCGAGCTGCGCCGCGTGCTCTCGCGCTTCAACCGGGACGTGAACAGGATGTTCCTCTGCGACCGCGGCCGCTTCGGGTTCGAGTTCGTCAACTCCGAGCGGCGGGTGCGGCAGGCGCGGGTCACGCCGGCGGCGCTCCCGTCGCGACCGGAGGCGGAGACGGCCGGCGCCGCGCGCGGCGGCGAGGCCGCCCCCCTGGCCGCCGACCACGCGCTCGACGTGGCGGCGGGGATGCTGCGCGGCCGCCGCGTCGTCGGCATCGGCTCGCCGCGGGCCTCTCTGGAGGCCAACTACGCGCTGCGCACGCTGGTCGGGCCCGACCGCTTCTTCCGCGGCATGTCCGAGGCGGACGACCGCCTGGTGGGCGCCGTGCTGGAGGTGGCCGCCGACCCGCGCCTGCGGCTGGGGTCGGCGGCCGACATCCACCGCGCCGACGCCGTGCTGGTCCTCGGCGAGGACCTCACCGACACGGCGCCGATGCTCGACCTCACGATCCGCACCTGGCTGCACCTGCGGCCCAACCCGGTGGAGGAGCGCAACCACATCCGCCGCTGGAACGACGCCGGCATCACGCGTATCAAGCGCCGTGAGCCGAGCGCCCTGTGGATCGCGACCACGCACGCCACCAAGCTCGACGCCGTCGCCGAGGAGACCTGTCACGCGGCCCCCGACGACCTCGTGCGTCTGGCGCTGGCGATCGCCCACGAGGTCGACGCCGGGGCGCCGCCGGTGCCCGACCTGGGCGAGGACGAGGCCGCGCTGGCGCGGCGCTGGGCGGCGGCGCTGGGCGCCGGCGCCTCGCCGCTCGTGGTCGCCGGCTGCTCGAGCGGCTCCGTCGAGCTGGTGCGCGCCGCCGCGCAGCTCACCCTGGCGCTGCGGCGGGCCTGCCACCTCAGAGCGGGCGTGGACTGCGCCGACCTGGTCCTCACCGTGCCCGAGCCCGACAGCCTGGGGCTCCGCATGCTCGGCGGCGGCACGCTGGTCCAGGCGCTGGCGGCCCTGGCGCGCGGCGAGGCCGACGCGCTCGTCGTGCTCGACGGCGACCTCGACCGCCGCGCCCAGTCGCTGCTGGTCGACGACCTGCTGCGGCGCGAGGTGCCGATCCTCGCTCTCTCCACGCTCGAAGACCGCGTCACGGCGCGGGCCGACGTCGTCCTGCCGGCGGCGACCTTCGCCGAGGAGACCGGCACGTGGGTCAACCACGAGGGCCGGGCGCAGCGCTACTTCGCCGTGCTGCCGCCGGCCGCCGACGTGCGCCCCGCCTGGCGCTGGCTGCGCGAGTTGCTCGTGCGCCTCGGCCGCCGCGAGGCGCTCGGCTGGCGCACGCCGGACGACGTGCTCGCCGCGCTCGAGCTGGAGCAGCCGGCCTTCCGCGGCGCGGGCGACGCCGCGCCCCCGGCCGGCTGGCGCAGCCACGGCCGCAAAGTCGCGCGGCAGCCGCTGCGCCGGAGCGGCCGCACCGCCGTGGACGCGGACCGCACGGTACACGAGCCGGCCCCCGTCCCGGACGCCGACTCGGCGCTGAGCTATTCGCTGGAGGGCCTGCAGCCGCCGGCGGCGCCGGCCGCCCTGCGCACCCGGACGTGGTGGCCGGGCTGGAACTCCTCCAACGGCCTGCACAAGTTCGGCGAGGAGCTCGCCGCCGTGCGGCCGGCGCCGCCCTCCGGCGTACGCCTGCTGGACGACGCCGAGCGCGGACGCGAGTTCACCCCGGTCGGCGCGCCGGCACGGTTCG
>JAAYBE010000373.1 GCA_012719015.1 Actinomycetota bacterium | reverse complement strand
CTCGCCAACGACACGATCTACGGCCTGGCGGGCGCGGTCTGGACCAAGGACGTCACCCGTGCGATGCGGGTGATCAAGGCCCTGCGGGCCGGCATCACCTGGGTGAACACCTATCACCCGACCTACAGCGAGGCCCCGTGGGGCGGCTACAAGCAGAGCGGCATCGGCCGCGAGCTGGGCAGCTACGGCCTGGACGAGTACACGGAGGTCAAGCAGATCAACATCGACCTCACCGGCGAGCCGATGGGCGTCTATCCGCGCGGCAAGCAGGAAGGCGGGAGCGCCGGCCGCGGCAAGGTGGTGCCGCTCAGCGACCGGCGGCCGTTCCGCGGCAGCGAGTCGAAGAAGGACGAGGCCTGGGTCCGGTACTGCGAGAACTGCCAGCCCTGAGTCACGCGGCGCGACGGGCCGGCCGGAGGGCGCGCCGCCACAGGCGGCGCGTGAGCCGGCCGGCCCGTCCGGGTATGTAGGCCGGGAGAGGAGACGCGGCCGATGCCGACGCGGCCGTGCCGCGGCGACCACGGCAGGAGAGTGACCGGTGGGCGGCGAGGACTCGAGGACAGGCGACGCCTCGGCGTGGCCGCGGACGGCCGCCGGGAACAGGTGCGAGAGGGAGGAGTCCGCATGAGCACGACCGCGAGACACGCCGCGGGGATCCGGGTGAGTGAGCTCGTCGCGCCGGACCTGGTCGTCACTGCGCCGAGCGGGACCGGGGAGGAGACGATCCTCCGCGCCCCCTGGGACGGCGCCGAGCTGGCGCGGATCCCCACCACGACGCCCGACGACCTCGAGCGCGTCCTCGATCGCGCGCGGACCGCCGCCGCGGGCTTCCGGTGGACGCCGGCGTGGAGACGCTCCGCGATCCTCGAGGGCACGTCGCGGCTCATCGAGGAGAACGCCGAGCAGCTCGCCCGCCTCATCGCCGCCGAGGGCGGCAAGCCGCTCAAGGACGCGCGCGTCGAGGCCAGGCGCGGCGCGAGCACGTTCCGCTGGGCGGCCGAGGAGGCCAAGCGGACGGCCGGCGACCTCGTCGAGATGGACGCCGACCCGGGCGGCGAGCACCGCTTCGGGTGGACGATCCGCGAGCCGCGCGGCGTGGTCGCCGCCATCTCGCCGTTCAACTTCCCGCTCAACCTCGTGGCGCACAAGGTGGCGCCGGCGCTGGCCGGCGGCAACGCCGTGGTGCTCAAGCCGGCCTCCAACACCCCGCTGACCGCCCTGCGGCTGGCCGAGCTGCTGGCCGAGGCCGGCCTGCCCGACGGCACGCTCCAGGTGGTCGTCGGCCCCGGCCGTACGATCGGGGCCAAGCTGGTGACCGACGAGCGCACCGACATGGTCAGCTTCACCGGCAGCCCGCCGGTGGGTCGGCAGATCGCCTCCGACGCCGGCATGAAGATGGTCACCCTGGAGCTGGGCAACAACTCGGCCACCATCGTCGACGAGGACGCCAACCTTGACCTCGCCGTGCAGCGCGTGGTCGCCGGCGGCTTCGCCAACTCGGGCCAGATCTGCATCTCGGTGCAGCGCGTGGTGGTGCACCAGGCGGTCTACGACGCGTTCATGGAGAGGCTGGTCCCCGCGGTCGCGGCGTTGAAGGTCGGCGATCCCCTCGACGAGACCACCGACGTGGCGTCGCTCATCAACGAGGGGGAGACCGAACGGGTCAAGGGCTGGATCGAGGAGGCGGTGGACCAGGGCGCCACGCTCGCCACCGGCGGCGTGGACGCCGACGGCCGGCTGCGGCCCACCGTCCTCACCGACGTGACCCGCGACATGAAGGTCTGCGCCCGGGAGGTGTTCGGCCCGGTGCTCAGCATCCTCAGGGCGCGCGACCTCTGCGAGGCGATCGAGATCAGCAACGACAGCGAGATGGGCCTGCAGGCCGGCGTGTTCACCAACGACCTCAACAAGGCGATGTACGCCGCCCGGCGGCTCGAGGTCGGCGGCGTGATGATCAACGAGGTGCCGACGTTCCGCGTGGACCACATGCCGTACGGCGGTATCAAGGGCTCCGGTATCGGCCGGGAGGGGGTAAAATACGCCCTGCGGGAGATGACGGAGCTGAAGATGGTCGCCTTCCGCGAGATGGACTGGCAGACCGGCGGTACGCCGACCGACGCCTGCCTGCGCGAGCCGCTCGGGCCGTGAGGGCCGGCGAGCCGGCAGGGCTCGCCGCAGAGCACGGCCCGCTTGGGCTCGGACGGGCAGGCGGCCGGGGGCCGCGTGGCCGCTGCGGCACGCGGCATGGCCGGCCGGGAGCCACGAGGAAAGGAGGCCCGCGACAGTGACTGACTTACGAGGTGCGGCGCGCTAGAGGCGCCGCGGGGCGGCCCTCTGCGCGCCGCACCACAGCTTGGGGCGGCGGGCCTTCGGGCCCGCCGCCCCTCTTTCGTGGCGAGGCGGCGCCGCGTCCTTCTCCTACGGTGTTCCTTAGCGCAGGGGGCCGGGTACCGGACGGATGAGCACGTCGCCGCAAGGGCGGGCGACGGCCGGACCAGGAGGCAGTCATGACGCTGAGCGCGCGCAATCAACTCCCCGGCACCGTCAAGAGCGTGGTCCTCGGTTCGGTGATGGCGGAGGTCGTGGTGGACGTCGCCGGGCACGAGGTGGCCGCGGCGGTCACCCGGCATTCCGTCGAGAGTCTCGGCCTCGCCGCGGGCGACCAGGTCAAGGTCGTGATCAAGGCCACCGAGGTGATGATCGACAAGTAGCCGGTCGCGGCGCGCGCCGGACCGGGCGACGGAGCCTCGCGGGCCGGGGATGTGGACCGGACAGACCGTCCACATCCCCGGCCCCGGTTCATCGCCGGCGTGCTTGCCGCACGCTAAGGGACTCCTTAGAATGGCGGCGCTTCTCCGAGCGCCGGCCTCCTAAGGGCGTCGCCTACGGAGCCGGATGCCGGCAGGGTACAGCGGGAAACCGCCGTGTCTCCCAGTGCGGAAAGGAGAAGGCCGTACCGGGCGTCTCTCCTCTCCCCACCGGCCTGTCCGGGCCTCTCTTCTCGTCTCGGAGCAGCGGGGAACAGACCCGAGAGGAGGAGACCTGCCATGAACAAACGGTCGACCCTGGCGTTGTCCCTCGCCGTGGTGGCCTTGATGCTCGCGCTCATCGCCGGCATGGCCCTGCCCACCGCGGCGTCCGCCGCCGGCAAGAAGCCCGTCGTCAAGTCGGTCACCCCCAAGAAGTGGTCGACCGCGGGCGGCGCGGTCGTCACCGTCACCGGCAAGAACTTCAAGCTCGGCGGCAAGAAGGTCGTCAAGTCGGTCAGGTTCGGCGCCAAAGCCGGCAAGAAGCTCAAGGTGAAGTCGGCCACCAGGCTCACGGTGGTGGCCCCCGCGGGCAAGGGCACGGTGCACGTCCGCGTCGTCACCACGAGGGGCACGAGCCGTGCGGTCCGGGCCGACAGGTTCACGTATCTGGGCCCGGCCAGGGCGATCGTGGTCAGGTCGGGCGACGGACAGACGGTCTCGGCCGGCACCTCCGTCCCGGTCAAGCCGAGCGTCGTGGTCAGGGACGCCAAGAAGCGCGGCATCCCCGGGGTGAAGGTCACCTTCGCGGTGGCCTCGGG
>JAAYBE010000372.1 GCA_012719015.1 Actinomycetota bacterium | reverse complement strand
CGTTCTTGAGATCGACGCCGGTCACGGTCCCGTTGACGATGTTGGCCCCCGTGATCCGTATGGCTGCGTAGGCGCCCCCGGTGGTCAGCGCGAAGAACAGCGCCACCGTCGCCACGACGTTCGCGTACGTCAGCCTGGACCGTATCCTGCTCAACATGGCCTCACCTCCGCGCTCGAGTTATGCATCGAAGACCGATACTAGCCGGTCACTCCGGGGTGACAACCGTCAGCACGGAGGCGGCGCCTCGCGCGCACGGACGCGCCGCTTGCAGCCCCGTGCGATCCGCCTTCACGCAGGAGACGCAGCGCGGGCGCGCTCCAGCCCGTCGAGGATCAGGCCGAGTCCGAACTCGAAGTCCGCACTGTCGTCGTACCCGACCCGCATCTGATGTTCCGTGACCTCCCTGAGGCACGGGAACGCATCTGCAGGGATGGCGGACAGGAAGGCCTCCGCCATGGCCTCGGCGGCGACGTCGCTCTCGTCGGCGGACATGTTGACCTGCTGACGTCCGAAGCCGTACACATAACTGTCGATGACCGAGACTGCCCGCAGCGCCATCTCGACGGAGAAGCCCGCCCGCCGGAGCGTCCCGATCATCCACTCCAGATAGTGCAGCCTCCCGGGCCCGCTGCTCTGACGGGAGTCGATCAAGGCGCTGGCCCACGGGTGACGCTCGAACGCTCCACGGGCCGACACCGCTCTCCTCCGCATCGCCTCCCGCCAGTCGACGTCGCCGGAGGGCAGGTCGATCTCGTTCACCACGAGGTCGACGATGCCGTCGAGGAGGTCCTCTTTGTTGCGGATATGGTTGTAGAGCGACATCGCCTCGACTCCGAGCCGCCGCCCGAGCCGCCGCATCGAGAGCGCGTCGAGGCCGCGCTCGTCGGCGAGCACGAGCGCGGCACGCAACACCCGCTCGCGAGTGAGGGGAGGCCGCGGCTCTGGGCCCGGGGTCGGTCGTCGCGGGTGTCCGGCCACCGGCCTCCTTCGCCGCCGCGGTCCGCGCCGGCGTCGTCGCAACGACCACGGCGCGCTTGACATACTTACGCCGTAAGCGTTACACTTACAGCGTAAGTCCATCCTACAGGCGCGTCGGCGCGCAGTCAAGGCGGACAGCCGCCGCCCAGAACGGAGTGAACGGTGAAGACGATCGGTCGGACATCGCCCGGACGGCAGAGGGCAGGCGGCCTGGCCGCGCTCTACCTCGCCGCCGCGTATCTGCTGGCCATGCCCTTCTTCCTCCTCGTGGTCGACTACCCTGATGTGACCGACCCGGTGCGCAAGGTGGTCCTCCTTACCTCCCATCACGGCAGCATGCACGTCATGTACCTGGTCACGTACGTCGTGTTCGGCGTCGTCCTGGCGGTGCTTGCTCTCGCGCTCCACGAACGCCTGAAAGGCGCGGCGGCGTCGATGATGCGGGTGGCGACGACCGTCGGCCTGCTGTGGGCGTTCGTTCTCGTCGCAAGCGGCCTGGTCTTCAACGCCGGCATGGCGGCGGTCGTTGCTCAGTACCCCTCAGACCCCGACCGCGCCGTGTCGACGTGGCAGGCGATCGAACCGGTCGCACAGGGGCTCGGCGGGTCGGGCGGCGAACTCCTCGGAGGGCTCTGGGTCCTGCTCGTCAGCCTGGCCGCCCTCCGCACACGTGAGCTTTCCAGGCCTTTCGCCTGGTTCGGGCTCGCAGTCGGCCTTGCCGGGCTTCTCTCCGTGGCTCCGGTGTTGAACGATGTCGGCATCGCCTTCGGGCTCCTGCAGATCGGCTGGTTCGTGTGGCTGGGGATCGTCATGCTCCGCGCCGACGATCGGAGGGAGCAGGTGCTCGTGCCCGGAGTCGAACCTGCATGACACGGCCGGACGGCCCGACGGCCCGCGAAGGGCCGGACCACCGCTGACTGCCGCCGTACGGCCCGCGTGTCGTCATCGGGACCGGGGTGCCCCAGAGGCGCCCCGGTCCCGACACGTCTGACACGGGACACAGCGGACAGGTTCGGGGCCCGGCTAGAATGACGCTTCGGATGCACAGGGAAGACCGTTGTCGGGGGAGGCAGGCGATGACCAGGGCACAGGAGGAGACGCGCGCGGACGTGGCCGTGGCGGTCTGGGACGAACTCGAGGACCGCAAGCCGGTCGCCGCCTATGCACGGGGCGTGCATCTCGTCGTCGTGCGGTTCGACGACCGCCATTCGGTGCTCAGCGGGCGTTGTCAGCACCGGAACGCGCTGATGGCCGACGGCGTGGTCCGCGGAGACGATCTGATCTGCGGGGTCCACGGCTGGGACTACCGCATCGACACCGGCATCTCGACCTACAACCCGTCGGAACACCTCCACCGGTTCCGGAGCGAGGTGGTCGACGGCGTCGTGAAGATCCGGTCGAGTGAGCTCGAGCGCTACCGCACGAGACACGGCATCGCCTCCGACGGGGACGGGGCGCCGAACGAGTACGACATCCACTACGCCGCCGCCCACGAGACCGAGGAAGAGCCCTTCGTCGGCGAGATCCATCGGCTGGCGCGGCGCGGGTTGACCAGCGCCGGCCCGCACGGGGCCATGGCCGCGATGGGCGTGCCGCGGCAGCTGCTCCCCTCCTGGGACGACCTGCAGTTCGTGACCGCGCAGTTGGCGCGGCGGCCGCTGCTCGACGACGAGCCCGTCGGCACCGACGTGGTGATCGGCCCCAACGCCGAGAGGCCCCTCCACCTCGAGATCCCGCTGTTCATCTCCGACATGAGCTTCGGCTCGCTCTCGGCCGAGGCCAAGATCGCCCTCGCCCGCGGCGCCGAGCGCGCCGGTACCGGCATCTGCTCCGGCGAGGGCGGCATGCTGCCGGAGGAACACGCCGAGAACTCGCGCTACTTCTACGAGCTCGCCTCCGCCCGGTTCGGATGGTCGCCCGATCTCCTCAGCGGCGTCCAAGCCTTCCACCTCAAGTTCGGCCAGGCGGCCAAGACCGGCACCGGCGGCCACCTGCCCGCTCGCAAGGTGAAGGGCCGCATCGCCGAGGTGCGCGGGCTGCCCGAGGGCACGGCGGCGGTCTCGCCGGCCACCTTCCCCCGCTTCCACACGGTCGACGACGTGCGCGACTTCATGGCCGGGCTGCGCGAGGTCGCCGGCGGCATCCCGTTCGGCGTCAAGCTCTCGGCGCAGCGTATCGAGGAGGACATCGACGCCGCGCTCGAGATCGGCGTCGACTACATCATCCTGGACGGGCGCGGCGGCGGTACCGGGGCCGCGCCCAAGCTGCTGCGCGACCACATCTCCGTGCCGACGATCCCCG
>JAAYBE010000371.1 GCA_012719015.1 Actinomycetota bacterium | reverse complement strand
CCGCCTCAAGGAGGACCTGGCGGCGGCCCGGCGCTTCATCCATCTGCAGTACTTCATCTGGGAGCGGGACCGGCTCACGGCAGAGCTCGTGCCGATCCTGCTCGACCGCCTCGCAGCCGGGGTCGAGGTCCGTATCATGTACGACTGGATAGGGTCGATCCGCTACTCCAAGACGGAGTTGCGGCAGCTCAGCGGCGCCGGCGCGAAGGTCGAGGCCGACGTCACCGACCTGCTGCGCATCAACTACCGCAACCACCGCAAGATCGCGGTGATCGACGCCGAGATCGGCTACACCGGCGGCATGAACATCGGCCAGGAGTACATCGACGGCGGCGACCGGTTCGCCACCTGGCGCGACACGCACCTGCGCCTCACCGGCCAGGCGGTCGCGGCCCTGGAGAAGCTGTTCGCGGCGCGCTGGTTCGAGCAGCGCAAGGACCGCGGCGACGAGGACCTCTTCGGACCCGCGTACATGCCGGCCCCCGACCCGGACGCGGTCGCGACCGGCACGCTCGTGGAGGTGGCCGCGCAGGGAGTCGAGGACCCGTGGAGCGCGGCCCGCCGCGCCCACATGGTCGCCATCGGCCAGGCCGAGGAGTCGGTCTGGATCCAGTCACCGTACTTCGTCCCCGATTACAGCGTCTACGACGTGATGATCAACGCGGCCCTGAGCGGCATCGACGTCCGTCTCATGATGACCGGCATCCCGGACAAGCCCGTCGCGCTGTGGGCGGCGCAGACCTACTACCGCAAGCTGCTCGACGCGGGAGGGCGCGTCTTCACCTACCAGGCCGGCTTCTTCCACGCCAAGACCATCGTCGTCGACGGCGCGGTCGCCGCGGTGGGCACCATGAACATGGACCAGCGCAGCCTCAGGCTGCACAAGGAGATGATGCTCTGGGTCTTCGACCGGGGCTTCGCGCGCCAGGTCGCGGACCAGTTCCGGGTCGACATGGAGAGCTGCCACGAGGTGACCCTCGAGGACGTGCTCTCGGTGGGCCGCCTGCGGAGGTTCCGCAACCAGGCGGCCAGGTTGTTCTCCAACGTGCTCTGACACCCGACCATGAGGCGACCTTGACGGATCGACCGCGGCAGGAGACACAGGTACAGGTCGTGAGCACGCGACCGACCACCGCCCGCGCGGTGTGGACCAAGCGCGCGCTCACGCTCGGCATGACCGGGATCGGTCTGTACGTCGTGTGGCCGAGCCTCGCAGCGGTGTTCGAGTCCGGCCCCCAGCTCAAGACCGTCAACCCCCTGTGGGGCCTGCCCATCGCGCTCGCCGAGGTCGCCAGCTTCGTCTGCGCCTGGGCGCTGCTGCGCCTGGCGCTCGACGAGCGACGCTGGTTCCCGGTCGCCACCGCACAGGTCGCGGGCAACGCGATCAGCCGGCTCGTACCGGCGGGGGCGGCGGCCGGCGGCGCGATGCAGTGGGACATGTTGCGCCAGGCGGGAGTCAGCATGACCTGGGCGGCGACCAGCGTCACCGCCGTCTCGCTGATCTCGACCGCGACGCTGTTCGGGCTGCCCGTGATCAGCATCATCTCGATCCTCATCACGGGCGCGCCCGTCGAGCACAACCTCTTCCGCGCCGGCTCGATCGCCGTGATCGTCTGCCTCGGGCTGCTCGCCGGCGGCGCGGTCCTCCTGTTCGCCGACCGCCCCCTGCTCTGGATCGGCGACCTGCTCCAGAGGGCGCGCAACCGGGTCCTGCGCCGGCGTCCTCCCATGGCGGGCCTGCCCGAGCGCCTCGTGGACGAGCGCGACCTCATCCGCCGGGTGCTCGGCGCGGCCTGGTGGCAGGCGCTGATCTACAGCGCCGGCAACTGGCTCCTGGACCTCGTGGCGCTGCTCTTCGCCCTGGCCGCCGTCGGCGCCCAGCCGCGCGCCTCGGTCGTGCTGTTGGCCTACGTGGCGGCCGCTCTGCTCGGCATGATCCACATCACGCCGGGGGGCCTGGGCTTCGTCGAAGCCGGACTGCTCGGCATGCTCGGCGTCGCCGGGGTCAGCCCGCACCAGGCTGTGCTGGCGACGCTCCTCTATCGTCTGGCCTCGTTCTGGCTGCCGATGCCCGCGGGGGCGGTGGCGTACGGGCTCTTCGCCCATCGGTACGGCCGCCCCAAGCACATCGAGTCGGGCGCCGCGCGGCGGCAGGCCTGACCGACGGCGTCGCCTGGTCCCTCAGCCCGTGCGCGGCGTCTTGTGCCGGTCGGCGAGGTGCGCCGCCGTCAGCACAGGGTGGCGGCGCAGCATGCGCGGGCCGCTGTACCGCATCACCGCGCGCACCCGCGCGCGCATCTCGGGCCGGTAGCAGTGCGTCTCGCAGTTCGCGCAGGTGGGCTTGTCGGCGCCATACCGGCACTTCGCCAGACGCAGGCGGGCGTACTCGAGCAGCGCCGAGCACTCCCCGCAGAGCCCGCCGTCGGGGCCGACCACGTCCGCGTGATGGTCGCGGCAATACAGGGCGATCATCGCCGCGATGGTCTTCTCCTCGCGCGCCAGGCGGCGCGGCGGTCTGCCGGGCCTCTCGTCCACACACCCATGATGCCACGGCGGCGGCCGACGCATCCTTGATCGTCGTCAGGTCGGCGCCGCACTCCCGGGCGGTGCTGCGGGAGATGACGGCGCGCCCCTCGCAGCCTGCCACCACGGCGCGGCGGCCTCCCACACCGGCCGCCACACGGTGATCGTCCCGGCCGCCGGCGCCCCGCAGGTGAGACGCACGGCCCGTCGCCAGAAGAAGAGGGTCGCGTCGGCGCCACGGATCTCGCCCCACGGCACGAGGATCGCCGGCTGCACTCCCTGCAGCGGCGGCCGCGCCTGGAGCCACAGGCCGTGCTCGGCGACGATCACGGTGACGCACCAGTCGTACCGCATGGAGCCGAACTGGACGCACGTGCGGTCCCATCTCCGCCCCACGGGTTCATCCGCCCCCGGGAAGCGCTCCGCGAGGCGCCCGTATCCCAGCTTGTTGAACGCTCTGGTGAAGATGCTCATGCCGGCCTCGGCGCCCGCACCGGCCGCGGCCGTCGCACGCCCCGCTGCGAGCTCGCGAGGTCCGCGACCTCGCGTCGTCGGCGCGCCCGGGCCCTCGTGTCGGGACATGCCTCACCAGAAGTACGGAACGGGCTCACTCCCCCCTCCTTCGCACCGTCCGCCGGAGTCGTGGCGACCACAGCATACTCCTCCGTGCTTCACTCCCGCGCCGTTGTCCGGCCGACGGTGCGTATCGGCGTCCGGGCGAACAGGGTAGTGTTATCCGCATGGACGGAGAGTGGCGCATCGAGCACGACAGCATGGGCGAGGTGCGCGTCCCCGCCGGGCACTACTGGGGCGCGCAGACGCAGCGGTCGGTCGAGCACT
>JAAYBE010000370.1 GCA_012719015.1 Actinomycetota bacterium | reverse complement strand
CATAGACGTCCGCCGGCGTGTGCACGGCCTGGTCGGCGGCGACGGGCACATGGACCGCCTCGCGGACCTGGCGCAGCGCCGTCACGCTGAGCAGCGTGGTCGGCTGCTCGACCCAGTCGATCCCGTAGGGCTCGAGTGCACGGATCATGCGGATCGCATCCGGCACGCTCCAGGCGCAGTTGGGGTCCACGCGCAGGCGACGGGCGCCGATCGCCTCGCGCACGGCGGCCGTGTTCCGCACATCTGCTTCGTCGCCGCGGCCGACCTTGAGGTAGATCACCTCATGCCCGGCCGCGGCCAGGTCGCGGGCGTCCTCCACGAGTTCCTCGGTGGTGTCGCCCTGTACGAACCCGAAGTAGTCGACCTCGTCACGCACGGCGCCGCCGAGAAGCCGGTACACCGGCTGCCCGGCGGCCTTGCCGACGGCGTCCCACAGAGCCATCTCGAAGCCGGCGAGCACGAAGTCCGCGAACCACGGCATGTGGTTGAAGGTCCCGAGGTGGCGCGCCTCGTCCACCAGCCGCGCCACGTCGTGGATGGGTTGTCCGACCAGGAGCGGCTCGACGGCGCGGAACGCGGCCGTCGTGATCTCCGCCGCGAGCGACGACACCGACTCGCCGATGCCCGTGATGCCGGCGTCGGTCTCGACCTCGACCAGCACCACCGGCGAGCCGTGGTCCACCCGCCCGGCCCAGTGGTACGGCTCTTTGAAGGCGAGCAGGAGCGGCGTGAGACGGATGCCGGTGATCAGGATGCGGCCTGCCCGGGCGCCTGCGGCGGCGCTCGCTCCCGGGCCGGTCACAGCAGCGTGTCCAGGACCCGGGCCTCGAGCACCTGGTCACGTGTGAAGGCCGTGGCGTGCAGCTCCGAGTGCGCCAGGCGCACCAGCACGTCCTGGGGCAGCAGGCCGACGACCTCGCTCTCGCGGATCGAGACCCCGGCATCGGCGGCGCGGGCCGCGATGGCGGCGACCACGTCGGCCGGCGAGGTCACCCGGTAGTCGGTCAAGTTCATCGAGACCTGAGCCGCGCCGTCGTCGAGCCGCAGGCCGATCGCCTTGACGCATCGCAGTCCGCCGTCCTTCTCGCGGATCTCGACCGCGATCCGCTGCGCGAGCGCGAGGTCGTCCGTGTCCAGGTTGACGTTGAAGGCGATGAGCGGGAAGCGCGCGCCGATGGCCACCGCACCCGCCGTGGCGTGCACGCGTGCCTCGCCCTCATCGGGCGTCTTCGCGGGCTCGCTGCCGATCACCTCGCGCATCTCCTCGAACCCCTTGCCGCGGATCACGGCGAGGTTGCGATGCTCCGGGACGCGAGCCGCGTCCTCGTAGAGGAACACCGGGATCGCGAGCTCACTCGCGACGCGCTGGGCCAGTCTGCCCGCCGTCTCGATGCAGGCCGCCATCTCCTCCGCACGCAGGGGGACGAAGGGACACACGTCGGTGGCGCCGAAGCGCGGGTGGGCGCCCTCGTGCTCGTTCAGGTCGATCAGCTCCGCCGCCGTACGGATGGCGCGGTACGCGGCCTCGGCGATGGGCCCCTCGTGGCCCACGAACGTGACCACGGACCGGTTGTGCGTCGCGTCGCTCTGCACATCGAGCAGACTGACGTCGGCGACGCCGGCGACCGCGCGGGTGATCTCGTCGACGACCTCCGGGCGGCGGCCTTCGCTGAAGTTGGGGATGCATTCGATGAGAGTCAACGCTCGGCCCTCCGTCTGTCGGTCAGGAACGGATGACGGGTGTGGCGCCCGGGCCTGAGGAGGCCTCGTCCGCGCCGGCTCGAACCACCCGGCGATCGTGTACGACGACCTCGCCACCCACGAGGACGTCGGTGACGAGGTTGACACCCCAATGATACGGCAGCTCCAGGTGGGAGGCCGAGTCGAGCACCAGCAGGTCGCAGCGCTTGCCGGGCTCGAGGCTGCCGACCTCATGCTGGAGGCCGAGCGCGGCCGCGCCGCCCATGGTGGCGGCGCGGAGGGCCTCGGCCGGCGTCACCCGAGCCTCCTGGCAGGCCAGCGAGACCGCCATCTGCAGGTTCTCGCTGTAGCAGCTCCCGGGGTTGAAGTCGGTGGCCAGGGCCACCGTCACACCGGCCGCGAGCAGCTCCCGCATGGGAGCGTAGGTGGTGTGCAGCGTGTAGCTCGTGCCGGGGAGCAGGACGGCCACCGTGCCTGACTCCTTGAGCGCCCGGATGTCGTCGCCGGTGATGTGGATGAGATGGTCGGCGGAGACGGCGCCCAGCGACGCGGCCAGGGCGGTCCCGCCGGTGTGCGCCAACTCCTCCGCGTGCATCTTGAGCCGGTAGCCCAGGCCCCGGGCGGCCTCGAGCACGCGCCGCGACTGGGCGACGGAGAAGGCGCCCTCGTCGCAGAACACGTCCGCGAACTCGGCCTGGCCGACGAGCGCCGGCAGGATCTCGGCGCAGACGAGGTCGATGTACTCGTCCTCGCGACCGGCGTACTCCTCGGGGGTCAGATGCGCCGCGAGGCAGGTGTGCACGCGACGCACCGGGTGCGCCGCCTTGGCGGCGGCCAGTTGCTTGCGCTCGTCCTCCAGGGTCAGCCCGTAGCCGCTCTTGGCCTCGAGAGTGGTGGTGCCGTGACGCAGGAAGGAGTCCAGGCGGCGCACCGCCAGGGCGGCGAGGTCCTCCTCGGCGGCCTCCCGGGTGGCGCGCACCGTGCTGTTGATGCCGCCGCCGGCCTGCTGGATCTCGAGGTAGGTCGCCCCACCGAGCCGGGCGCCGTACTCGGCCGCCCGGTCGCCCGCCCACGTCAGGTGGGTGTGGGCGTCGACGAGACCCGGGATCACGGCCGCGCCCTCCACGTCCACGACGACCGCGTCGTCGGGCACATCCAGGGCGCCGGCGATCTCCGACTCAGGACCGACCCAGACCACACGCCCCTCCAGAGCCGCGACGGCGCCGCGCGGGATCACGCCCAGATCGACCGGCGGACGCTCCCTCTCGACGGGGCCGGAGGACGACGCCGGACCGGATCCCGGCGCCATCGTGACGACCTCGGCGGCGCCGCGCACGAGCACGTCGCACCGCACCGGCGCCTCGCCTCCCGCGACGCTGTGCGGCTCACTCTGCCCGCGGGGATCGTTCATCGCGTCCCTCCTTCGTTGTCCGCCTCATCGCCCGCCGCGTCACGCACGATCGCGGCGAAGCGTCCGGCGGCGACGGCACGCGTGACCGCCTCCAGCTCCGGGGCGAGGTACCGGTCGCGCTCGAGCATGGGCGCCGCCTCGCGGACGACCGCCCGCCCGGCCCCCGTGCCGGCGCCGGGGTCCAGCGGCGCCAGCAGATCGATGGCCTGCGCCGCACACACCGCCTCGATGGCCAGGACCATCTGCGTGTTCGCGAGCACGTCCAGCGCCTTCAGCGCGGCCGTCATCCCCATGCTCACGTGGTCCTCCTGGTCCCCGGAGCTCGGGATGGAGTCGACGCTCGCCGGGTGGCAGAGCACCTTGTTCTCGGCGACCAGCGCCGCCGCCGTGTACTGCGCGATCATATAGCCGTTGTTGAGCCCGCTGTCGGTCGTGAGGAACGGCGGCAGCTCGCTGAGCGAGCTCGTGAGCATGCGGAAGGTCCGCCGCTCGCTGATGGAGGCCGCCTCGGCGAGGCTCATCGCCGCCAGGTCCAGCGCCAGGGCGAGCGGCTCACCGTGGAAGTTGCCCGCCGAGATGATCTCCCCCGACTCCGGGAAGATGAGCGGGTTGTCGGTCACCGCGTCGACCTCCACCGCGACCACCCGCCGCAACCACCCCAGCGCATCACGGCAGGCGCCGTGCACCTGGGGGATGCAGCGCAGGGAGTAGGCGTCCTGCACCTTGTCGCAGTTGAGGTGACTGAGCATGATGCCGCTGCCGGCGGTCGCGCGGCGGACGTTCGCCGCCGTGACCAGTTGTCCCGGGATGGGGCGCAGCGCCTGGATGCGCTCCTGGAAGGGGCCGACGGACGCACGCAGACCCTCGAGGCTCATCGCACCGATCAGGTCGGCGGAGTCGAGCAGCGTCTCCCCGTCGTCCACGAGCATGCAGCCGATGGCGGCCATGAACTGGGTCCCGTTGAGGAGACTGAGGCCCTCCTTGGCCTCGAGCGCGAGCGGTGCGAGCCCGGTGGCCCGCAGGGCGGGCCCGCTCGGCTCGCGCCCCCCCTCGGGAGTGAGCAGCTCGCCCTCGCCCATCATCGCGAGCACGAGGTGCGCCGAGGGCGCGAGGTCGCCGGAGGCGCCCAGAGAGCCTCGCGACGGCACCCACGGCACGAGGTCGGCGTTGATGCAGGCGGCCAGTTGCTCGGCCACCGAGAGGCGAACGCCCGAGTGACCACGCGCCATGGTGTTGAGGCGGATGACCATGGCGGCGCGCACGACCTCCCACGAGAGCGGCGCGCCGAGCCCGACGGCGTGGCTGCGGACCAGGTTCTCCTGGAGTTCGCGGACCTTGCCGACGGGGATGTGCGTGGTCGCGAGCTGCCCGAACCCGGTGGTCACCCCGTAGGCGACCTGCTCGCGCGCCACGACGTCGGCGACCACATCGTGCGCCGCCTCGATACGCTGCCGCGCCGCTGCTCCGAGGACGACCTCGGCCGTGCCGCGCGCGACCGTGATGACCTCGTCGATGGTGAGCGGCGCGTCTCCGATGACGACCTTCGTCATTGCACCTGTCTCCTCGATCCGACCTCGCGCAGCAGGGGGACGACGCCGGCCGGCGCCGTCGCCACGGGGATCCCGGCCGCTTCGAGTGCGGCCTTCTTCTCGGCGGCCGTGCCGGAAGAGCCCTCGACGATTGCACCGGCGTGCCCCATCTTCCTTCCGGGGGGTGCACTGAAGCCGGCCACGTAGGCGACGACCGGCTTGGTCATGCCCTCGCGGACGAACGCCGCCGCCCGCTCCTCGTCGTCACCTCCGATCTCGCCGATTAGCACGACGCTGTCGGTGCGCTCGTCCTCCTCGAAGAGCCCCAGGCATTCGACGAACCCGAGTCCGTGGATCGGGTCGCCGCCCATGCCGACGGCGGTGGATTGGCCCATGCCGGCGCGGGTGAGCTCGCAGACGACCT
>JAAYBE010000369.1 GCA_012719015.1 Actinomycetota bacterium | reverse complement strand
TCTGCGATGATGGGAGGGACCATGGCCGGCAAGGGACGACCGAAGGCTCTTCTTCTGCTCACGGGCGAGGAGCGCGAGACGCTCGAGCGCTGGGCGCGGCGGCCGACCAGCGCCCAGGCGCTGGCGCAGCGCTGCCGCATCGTGCTGGCCTGCGCCGAGGGGCTGACGAACCAGCAGGTGGCCGCGGCCGAGAACGTCAACCAGGTCACCGTCGGCAAGTGGCGCGCGCGCTTCGTCGCGCGGCGCCTCGACGGCCTCCACGACGAACCCCGACCCGGCGGGCCGCGCACGATCACCGACGCCGACGTCGAGCGCGTGATCACCAAGACCCTCGAGGAGGCGCCGCGGGACGCGACCCACTGGTCGACG
This sequence comes from Actinomycetota bacterium, assembly GCA_012719015.1. Taxonomy (GTDB): domain Bacteria; phylum Actinomycetota; class Thermoleophilia; order UBA2241; family UBA2241; genus CAIXSE01. The sequence goes on along the minus strand of JAAYBE010000369.1, from coordinate 3,688 downwards.
CGCTCGCTGGCCCGGGCCACGGGGATGAGCCAGAGCGCCGTCTCGAGGATCTGGCGGGCCTTCGGTCTGAAGCCCCATCAGCTCGAGGCCTTCAAGCTCTCCACCGACCCGCTGTTCATCGAGAAGGTCAGGGACATCGTCGGGCTCTACCTGAATCCGCCCGAGGCGGCCGTGGTCCTGTGCGTCGATGAGAAGACGCAGGTCCAGGCCCTCGACCGCACGGCGCCGATCCTGCCCCTGCTCCCGGGCACGCCGGCCAGGGCCACCCACGACTACCGCCGGCACGGGACCACCAATCTCTACGCCGCCCTCGACGTGGCCTCGGGGTGCGTGATCTCGGACTGCACCGAACGTCACCGCGCCGAGGAGTTCCGGCGCTTCCTTGCCCTGATCGACAAGAGCGTTCCCGCAGACCTCGACGTGCACGTCATCGTCGACAACTCCTCGACCCACAAGACGCCCGCCATCCACCGCTGGCTCCTGCGCCACCCGCGCTTCACCTTCCACTTCACGCCCACCTACTCGTCCTGGCTCAACCTCATCGAGCGCTGGTTCGCCGAGCTCACCGAGCGCTGGCTGCGGCGCGGCAGCCACCGCTCGACCAAGGAGCTGGTCGCCTCGATCCGTACCTGGATCGAGCTCTGGAACGACGACCCGAGGCCGTTCGTCTGGCACAAGAGCGCCGATGAGATCCTCCAGTCAGTCGCTTCGTATTGTGAGCGGATCTCTGACTCGGGACACTAGCTGGGGCTGCAGCCCAGGGTGCGCCAGTCCGGCAGCGGGCCGACTCGCCACGGGCGGCTCTCCAAGCAGGACTCGGCCGCGGCCCGTCACGTGCTCGTCGAGGCGGCCTGGCCGGCGGCCGCTGCTCCGGGACCGCTGCACGCCTTCGCCACCGGCATCGCCGGCCGTCGCGGGCGCCAGGTCGCCGTGGCGTGCAAGCCCAGCGCGCTCTCGTGGTTCGTGCTCACACGCGGCGAGGACTACGCCTTTGTGCGCCCGAGCCTGGTTCGCTACAAGCTGCGCACGCTCGAGCTCGCCTCTGGAGCGGACCGCAGCCCGACCTCGCCTGGAACAGAGGCAGCGACGCTGCCGAGCGGCGCCTCGGGGAGCAGGCCGAGCGTGCCTACGAGCGGCTCGTGGCGGATCAGGCAGCGAGTCGTACAACAGTGGACGCGGGTGCTATACCGGGTGCGCATCTTGGTAGACCCTCGAAAGGCGAGGCCGCACGGCAGGTCGCGTGCCCCTGACGCCTGCACTTCGCGTGCATCAGTCGCCCGCGCCGAAAAGCGAGCATGGTACAGGAGGCCGAGAGCGTCCAGAAGGTGACTTTCATCCATGCGAAGAGCCTTGCTCCATCCGCTCCAGTCGATGTCCAGCTCGCCATGGCTGGAGCGTCACCTCCTCAGCATCCTCGAGATCGATGACGCGGTCACGTCCGCCGCGCTTTTCCGGTCGATGCCCGACGGGGACGAAGCGCTCCGCCGTTGCCGCACGCCCCGCCCCTTGAGAAGATGAGCCGACGACCGGACCGGTGACGGCGGCCGGAGGGCCTGGCGGCCGGGCGGCCGTGCGGGCGCTCGCGCCCCGGACGCCCGGGCAGGACGACAACTTCGACTGGGGGAGAAGACGGATGACTGGGGAGACGCTTCAGAACGTCGCCATCGTCGGCGCCGGCGTGCAGGGCTCGATGCTCGCCTTCCGCTGCGCCCTGCACGGCAAGCAGGTGGCCCTGGTCGACGTGGACAGGCAGGTGCTGGAGCGCGCCGGCGGCAAGATCGCCGGGTGGCTGGAGGAGCGCGTCTCTCGCGGCGAGCTGAGCAGGACGGAGGCGGAGGCGGTCCGCGCCCGGATCGTCGCGCACGACGCCCTGGCGGAGGCGCTCGCCGACGCCGACATCGTGATCGAGAACGTGCCCGAGCAGCTCGAGCTCAAGCAGGCGGTCTGGGCGCAGATCGACGCGCTCGCGCCGGAGAAGACGCTGCTCACCACCAACAGTTCGTCGCTGCGCAGCTCCGAGATCGGCGCCGGGGTGGGGAGGAAGGACAAGACGTTCAACCTCAACTTCATGACGCCGACCGAGGACGACATGGTCGAGGTCATGTGGAACGACCGGACCTCGGCGGCGACCAGGGAGGCCGCGCTCGCCTTCCTCGCGTCCATCCGCAACATCGCCATCGTCACCCAGCGGGAGATCAAGGGCTTCTCGCTCAACCGCGTCTGGCGCGCCGTCAAGAAGGAGTGCCTGCGGCTCTGGGCCGAGGGGTACATCGACCCACACGACCTCGACCGCGCCTTCATGCTGGAGTGGCGCACCGGCTACGGTCCGTTCGGGCTCATGGACAAGGTGGGGCTCGACGTCGTGCGCGACATCGAGCTCAGTTACTACCGGGAGAGCGGGGACGAGAGCGACCTGCCGCCGCGCGCCCTGGAGGAGATGGTCGAGCGCGGCGACCTGGGCGAGAAGTCCGGCCGCGGCTTCTACGAGTACCCCGATCCGGTCTACCTGCGCCCGGGCTGGCTGCGCGGCGAAGGCCGGGAGGAGGAGGGTTGAGCATGCGCGGACCACACGAGGTCAAGACCGTCGCCGTGCTGGGCTGCGGCTTCGTGGGCTTCAGCTGGGGGGTCGTCTTCGCCCGCCACGGCCGCCGGGTGCACCTCTACAACCGGCCGTCGCCGAGCCTCGACTCGGTCACGGGACGCGTGCGCACGGCGCTCGAGTTCCTGCACGGCGAGGGGGCGATCACGGCGGACGAGGTGGAGGCCGCCCTGGGCCGCGTACGCACTTTCGGCGAGCTCGACGCCGCCGTCGAGGGGGCCGACTACGTCCAGGAGGCGCTGCCCGAGGACCTGGCGCTCAAGCAGCGCGTCTTCGCCGAGGTCGCGCGCCTCACGCCGGCCGACGTCGTCATCGGCTCGAGCTGCTCGGGCCTGCGCCGGGCGGACATCGTGCAGCGCGTCGAGCACTGCCCCGAGCGCTGCCTCGTGGCCCACCCGGCCAACCCCCCGCACGTGATCCCCTTCGTCGAGATCGCCGGCGACGGGGCGAGCGAGGCGGCGAAGGAGGCCGCCTACGCCCTCATGGAGGCGGTCGGCCAGAAGCCGGTGCGCTGCCGTGAGGTCTACGGCTACGTCCTCAACCGCCTCCAGTTGGCGCTCATCCAGCAGGCCCTGCACCTCGTGCGCGAGGGGATCTGCGACGTGCCCGCCGTGGAGCGCGCCCTCACCGACGGCCTCGGTCTGCGCTGGGCCTTCCAGGGACCGTACGGGGTGGAGGAGCTCAACTCGGCGGACCTGACGGAGGGGCTCACCAAATACAAGGCCTACATGATCGAAGGCTTCCAAAACCTGGGCGTGGTGGAGGACTACGACGAGCGCTTCGTGGAGGAGGCGGTGGCCGCCTTCCGGCCCGTCATGGAGGGCCGCGACCACGACGAATACCTGGAGTGGCGTGACCGCATGATCGTGCGCACCCGGATGTTGAAGGATGCGCACGCGCGCGAGGACGAGCGATGAGGCGGCGGAGACGATGAGACTGCGGCTGAGCGCGCTCGAGCCCGGCGAGGCCGAGCGCATCGTCGACCGTGCGCTGGAGATCCTGGCCGGCACGGGCATGCGGATGGAGGGCACGCGGGCGCTCGCCGACCTCGCCCGCGCGGGCGCCCACGTCGAGGGGTCGGGTCTGGTG
>JAAYBE010000051.1 GCA_012719015.1 Actinomycetota bacterium | reverse complement strand
TTCGCTGCGCTCGCGTGCGGGGATGATCGTGGTCTGCATGGCCGCTCCTCCCGGAGTCTCGTTGACGAGGAGAGGCTACGGCGAGCTGCGGCGCGGCGAATCGCCCGACGGTGGTGGATCGGCGCGCACGGCGGAGGGATTTCCGCGGGCCCCTGCGAACCACTGCGGAGGGACGACAGGGCGCTCTCCGTACCCCGGCGGCTCAGCCCTCCGGGGTAGGGTGCGGCGACCTCCGCCGGCCGGGCGACGCAGGTCGCGAGCCTGCGGCGGAGGCCGCAGCCTACCCCGAGCGAGGTAGGCCGCCGGGCGAGAGAGGACGGTCCGGCGCGACGCGGTCGATGTCGACACGTCGGCGCAGGGTCGCGGTGCCGCGCGTCCTGCGGCTGACCACGGGCCGGTCATCCGCCCCCGTCGCCCGCCGTGAAGCAAGGAGGCGGATGTCGGCTCTGCGATCCCGGGCGGGGAACGGCTATGCTTCGGGCATGCGCGAGCCGAGCTCACACGACCAGAGCGGGACCCGCTCGAACCCCGCCGCCGGCAGGCCCGAAGGCCGCCGACACCGCGGCCGCGGGAAGCAGGTGAGCGCCATCCAGCCGCCGCCGCGTATCCGCGCCGGCCACCGGGTCTTCCTCCACGAGCACGGCGAGTCCCTGTTCGGGCCCGGGACCTTCGATCTGCTGGTGCTGGTCGGCCAGACGGGATCGCTCTATCAGGCGGCGAAACTCATGGGCATGTCGTACAACAAGGCCTGGCGCGCGATGCGGCGCGCCGAGGACCGCCTGGGCGTCAAGCTCCTCGAGCGACGCGCCGGCGGCCGCGACGGCGGCGGATCGGTGCTCACCGAGGAGGGTGCGCAGTTCGTGGAGCGGTTCCGTGCGTTCCTCGACGAGGCCGACGCCGACCTCGCCCGTCTGTACCGCAAGTACTTCGGCGACGCCCCGTTCGCACAGCCCGTCGACAGCTCGCGGGAGTAACACGGCCGGGAGCCGTTGACGCGTCGGAGCGCGTCGTCCGCCGTCTTCAATGAAGCATCCCTGTGAGGGCGACGAGGACGACCGCGAGCGCGAGAGCGAGGGGTACGATGCGGCGGCGCCAGACGAAGCGGGAGGCGCGTCGTGCGCTCGGGTCGAAGGCGCGCGCCTCCGCCGCCAGCACCACCTCATCGGCGCAGCGCAGGCTGCTGGTCACTGCGGCTACCAGCAGCAGCCGCATCGCCGTGAACGGGCGCCGGAGCCCGGCACGGAGGCGCATGGCGTGCCACGACGTGACCAACGACCGCTCGATCAGCGGCAGCAGGTTGAAGGCCACCCCGACGGCGAAGCCCAGCCCGTGCAGCCCCGCGTGCTCAAGCACGCCCCCGATACGGTCGATCGGCACCGTCGAGACGAGACCCATGACCGCCACGATGATGATCAGCGCGCGCATCACCATGCCGGCGCCGGCCAGCGTGCCCTGCAGGGAGATGCCGAACGGCCCGAGTGTCCAGGCGGGGTCAGGCCCGACGACGGTCGAGGAGGCGACGAGGAGGACGAGCAGGGCCCACGTGCGGCGCCGGGTCAGCACGAGGAGGCCCGCAGGGTAGACCAGCGTGGCGAGCGTCAGACAGACCGCCAGCGCGGCCGGCAGCGCCACGCCGCGGCAGAGCACGCCCGCGGCGAGCGAGAAGGCGAAGCAGACGACGGCCACGTCGCCGCCGGAGGCGGCTGCTCTCAGGCGCAGGAGCGCCCGCGACGGGAGACGCCACCGACCCGCACCGGACAACCGCCCGGCGAGCTGGCTCGCGTCGCCCGGTGTCACGAGGGCTCTCCCGCGTCGATCTCCACGAGCGCCCGGCGCGCGACCACGGACCGCCCGGCCTGCCAGGCGACCAGGCCGGCGAGGGCGCCGGCTACCACATGGCCGGCCACGAGGACGATGAGCACGGCGACGACGGACGCCGTGGGGATGTGGAGCAGCGCCGCGGCCTTCTGGACCATGATCATGTACATGCGGATGACCCCCGCGCCGAACACCAGGCCCTGGATGAGGACCATGTGCAGCGTGTTCCAGGTCACCGCTGCAGCGCCGGCAAGAGCGAACGTGGTCCGCCGCGGCCGGCCGCCCAGGCTCAGGACGGCGTCGGCGAGCAGGCCCTCCATGACGATCGCGATCATCGGCGAGAGGACGACGCCGCCGATGCTCAGGGCCTTGAGAAGGGCGGCGACGACGGCGATCGACAGGGTCGAGCCCGGTCTGGGCACCACCACCCGCCCGACGAGCGCGATGCAGATGCCGATCGAGCCGAGCACGGCGCCGGTGAACGGCACGTGCAGGACGTGCAGAAACGCGCCGAGCGTCATCTCGACGCTTCCCCACAACGCCCCGAGCGCCGCGACGATGGTGAGCTCTTTCAGGCTGAGGCGCACGCGGCGACCTCCCGCCTGCGCCGGCGGAGGCGCGGCGCTCCGTCGGCCACGATGCGGCCCCTGTCGAGGACGACGATGCGTGACGCGGACCGCTCCACCAGCGCGAGGTCGTGGGTGATCAGCAGGATCGTGGAACCCGCCTCGTGGAGTCGTCGCACCGCGTCCATGGACCGCTCCATGTGCGCCCAGTCCTGGCCCACGGTGGGCTCGTCGAGGATCAGGAAGTCCGGCGCCATGCTGAGGACCGCGGCGATGGTCAGGCGCTGCTGCTCGCCCAGCGAGAGACCGTAGACGGCGCGGTCGCGGTACTGCGTGAGGTCGGTGGCGGCCAGCGCCGCGGCGATCGGCCGGCGATCGCGGCGCCCGAGGTTGCGCGGGCCCAGCGCCACCTCCTGCTCGACCGTGTCGCAGAGCAGCTGGACGGCGGGGTCCTGGAACACGACGCCCACGCCGCTGCCGGGCCGCGGGCGGCGGCCGCCGTGGAGGAGGACCCCTCTCCTCGGCTTCAGCAGACCGGCGAGGAGCCGGGCCAGCGTGCTCTTGCCGGCGCCGTTGTGCCCGACGAGGGCGACGAAGTCGCCGCGCGAAATGCTCAGGTCGACGGCGGTCAGCGCCGGCGGGCTGCCCTCGCCTGCGGTGACGTCGCGCATGGCGAGGAGAGGCTCCGCGTCGCGCGCTGCCCGCGGTCCGACGAGCTTCTGCCACCGCGGCTGCGCATCGTCTGTGGCCTTCAGGCCGAGCCGGGCGAGCAGCGGCCGGTCGGCCAGCACCTCGCCGGTCGGGCCGTCGGCCACGACCTCTCCGTGGTCGAGCAGGACTGTGCGACCGGCTACGGCGGCGGCCGTGGCCAGACGATGCTCGACGACCACGCAGGTGACGCCCTCCTCCTCGTTGAGCCTGCGGACGGCGCCGATCACGGAACGCGTGCCGTCCGCGTCGAGGTTCGCCAGCGGCTCGTCCAGCACCAGCAGCCGCGGTCCCATGGCCAGCACCGCGGCTATGGCGAGGCGTTGCAGCTCGCCTCCCGACAGCGTCCGCGTGGTGCGCGCCCGCAGGCGGGTGAGGCCCACCGCGTCGAGCGCCCACGCGACGCGTCTCTCGACCTCTCCGTCGTCCAGGCCCAGGTTCCGCGGCCCGAACGCGGCCTCGTCCTCGACCCGCACGTTGAACAACTGGGTGCGAGGGTTCTGGAACACCACGCCGATGCTGCGGCTGAGCTCGGCCACGGACAGTCCCTCCACGGAGCGGCCGCCGAGGAGCACGCCGCCGCTCACGCTGCCCGGCAGGCACTGCGGGATCAGACGGCCGAGGCAGCGGACGAGGGTGCTCTTGCCGCTGCCGGACGCGCCGCCGAGGAGCACGCACTCCCCGCTGTCGAGGTGCAGGTCCACGTCGCGCAGCGCCCATCGTGCCCCGTAACGGACGGAGAGCCTCTCGAGCGTGAGCGAGGTCACGCCGGCCCCCTCGCGACGACCGCGGCCAGGAGTCGCCCGAGGGCGTCCGGCTCCTGCACGTCGACCACCTCCGGCCGCGGGGCGGGGAAGAGCTCGGCGAAGCGCTCGACCAGCCACGGTCGGACGACCACCAGCGCCGCGCCGTAGCGTCCCGAGAGCGCGGCTCGGACGCCCTCGATCGCGCCGCGGCCCTGCAGCAGCTCGAGAGGGCCGACCTCGTCGATGACGAGCAGGTCGGCCGGCCCGGCCTCCGCGAGGATCCGGCTGCAGCGGTCGAGCGCCGCATCGTCGAGGGCCCATCGCGGCTCTCCGGCGGCGATCTGCTCCGGGGTCGCCGTCCGCCCGAGCAGGACGCGCCCGCCGCCGCGCAGGTCCTCCAGCCAGCGCCGGGCCCCGCCGGCGACCGGCTCGTCGGTCGCCACGACGCCGCGCACCACCATCCCGGCCTCGCGCGCGGCCTGCACCACCCGCCTGCAGTGCGTGGACTTGCCCGCCCCGGGATTGCCGGTCAGCACGAGCAGGCGGCCCTGTGGACGGGCGCCTGGGTCTCTCGGCCGGCTGCGGCTCTCGGCGACCGACGTCATTGCGGCGTCTGGCCCTCGACGCGCCCGGGCAGCAGGCGGACGCGCTCCAGCGTCCTGACCGACTGTCCGGCGCGGAAGCCGATGAAGTCGGGGCCCACGAACCGGTAGGGCCCCTCCCATTCCGGGAGTGGCTGACCGTCCTTGAGCTTGGCGATCACCCAGTCGTCCCTGCCGACGATGGTCCGGCTGTCGACCATCCACGTGTAGCCGTCGGTGGCGACCAGCTCGATCCCGTAGCCGCGCTTCGCCTCGGCCACGTTGAAGGTGTCGGGGTCGTCGTCGTCGACGAGCCCGACCAGCTGGTACAGCGGCTCGCCGCGGTACAGAGCCCGGAGCTCCTCGTGGCGGTTGTCGGGGTCCTCGCGGCCGTCATAGCTGCCGGTCGTCCCGACATCGGCCCACGGGACGCGCCTGGCCAGCTCTCCCTGCAGGACCAGGGGGGGCCGATCCGACGCCGGCGCCGGTGTGGCATCCGGACGGATGACGTGCGTCCTCGCGAGCACCATGCTCGCCGTCAGAGCGACCGCAGCGATCACGGCGAGGAGGACCACGCTGCGCCGACGCAGCCCTGGTCTCCTCTCACTCACGTCCGCCTCCCGATGGACACGTCGTCTCCAGCTGGGGCTACTTGGGCGCGGTCACCCTCCGCACCATGCGCAGGCTCGAC
>JAAYBE010000050.1 GCA_012719015.1 Actinomycetota bacterium | reverse complement strand
GGCGTTGTCGCGGAACACACGGGCGGCGCGGAAGATGCTGTCGATCAGGGTCGTCTTGCCGTGGTCGATGTGGGCGATGATGGCGAGATTGCGGATCGTCTGGGCGGCGTGCACGGTCGGTCTCTTCCGTCGGTCGGCAGTCGGACGAAGGCGCCGGGAGAGCCTTGCGGGCCCGGCGCCTGACGGCCGGTCGCCCGGCCGGGTTCGCGCCGGCCGGGCGACCGTCATCCAGTGTACTCCGTGGAGCGGACCTCGTCTTCCGCCCCCTCGTGCGGACGCCGCCCCGCGTCAGTTCCCCACGGGGTCTCCGGCTCCCTCCCGGGGCTCGGTGACGAAGCGCCGCGCGACGAGATGGACGGCGAACCCGAGCAACACGCCGACGAAGTTGAGCAGCACGTCGTCGATCTCGGTCACCCGATACGAGTACCCGAGCGCCAGCGAGACCGCGAGCTGCGCGAGCTCGATGCCGAGCGGGAACAGCAGCGCCGCGACGGCCATGCGCCGCCAGGTGGCAAGGCGCGGCGCCGTGAACGGCAACAGGAACCCGAAGGGGACCAGGGTGAGTACGTTGCCGCCCAGGATCCAGGCCCGGACGGACGACGACCCGTGGGCGAGCACGTCCCGGATGCCGGCGAGCGGGACGAGCTCGACCGACACGCCGCCCCTGCCGGCCGCCTCCAGCTCTGCGACCGGCGCCCGCACCGGGAGCGGGAAGAGCGTCGCCGCGACGACCCAGCCGAGGTAGAGCACGAACAGGACGCTCGACGCCACGACGAAGGCGGACCGGCCGCGGCCCGCGGCCCGCCACCCCGCGAGGACGGCAGCGGCGAGGGCGAAGGGGATGACGACGACTCCGGTGAGCACGGGCCTCCCGGGGATGTGTGGTACGGCCGAGCCTACCTGCAGCGGCGGGACGGAGCACCTGGACGCAGGTACGGTCCGCTCCCGTCCGCCGGCCGCGGCTCAGGCGCCGGGTGCCCGCACGCCCGTCCGGGGACCGCCACCCAGCGCCTCCACCTCGATGAAGATACGGCTCACCTCAGGATACGGCCCGTTGATGCGCCTCTCGATCCGGTGCACGGCGGCGTGGATCTCCTCGGCGGGCAGGCCCGGCGTGAAGACGACCTCGAGGTTGAGCAGCACGTCCTCGGGGCCGAGATGCATGGTCAGCACCGGACCCACCCCGGTCACGCCCGGGTCCTCGAGCACGATGTCGCGGATGGCGGCGACCATCTCCGGGTCCGCCGCCTCACCCACCAGCAGGCTGCGACTCTCGTACGCGAGCCAGAGAGCCGCGAGCGCCAGGATGCCGCCGATGACGATCGAGGCCAGGCCGTCGAGCGCCGGCGCCTCGAGCCGATGGCTCAGGAAGATGCCGACGAAGGCGACGGCCAGGCCGAGCAGCGCCACAGTGTCCTCGAAGAGCACCGTGAAGAGGCTCGGGTCCTTGCCGTGATGGATGGCGGAGAACGTCCGCCGGGCTCCCTTCGTCTTGCGGAACACGCCCCAGGCGACGCTGAACGAGTAGGCCTCGAAGCACGCGGCGACCGCCAGCACGACGTAGTTGATGGTGGGGTCCGTGAGGCTGGCGGGGTGCCGGATGTGGCTGATGCCCTCGTAGATGGACATGCCTCCGCCGATGCCGAAGATGCTCACGGCGACGATGAGGCTCCAGAAGTAGACCTCCCCGCCGTGACCGAACGGGTGGTGCTCGTCGGCGGGCCGCGCGCCCCGCTTGAGCCCGTGATACAGCAGCCCACCGTTGCCGGTATCCACCACGGAGTGGATGCCCTCGCTGATCATCGCGGAGCTGCCCGTCATGGCCGCGGCGACGAACTTGACCGTCGCGATGGCCAGGTTGCCGACGATCGCCGCGACGACCGCCTTCTTCGATTCCGCCGCCATGAACGCAGTCTACAGAACGACGGAAGGAGAATCCGGGTCTTCGCCCGAACGACTAATGGGGATTCCGGGTACAAACTCCGTGTGGCTTCTTGAAGGGAGGACCACGATGTCCGGGAGCAGCGAGTACCAGTGTGGCCAGTGCCACCACCGCTTCCGCACGCCGGAGGGAGCGCCGCTCGACGTGAGGACGCTCATGTGCCCTGCCTGCGGAAGCATCGACCTCAACCTCGTGACCGTGCAGCGCCCGGCTCCCCCCGTGTTGGTGGCCCGCGAGAGGACGCCCGCCGAGCACCGGCGGGCGAAGAGCCGGGCCGCGACCTCGTAACCCGGCCCCGCCAGTCGAGGTCGGATGCCGGACTCACCGCGCGATCCCGATCGCGCCGTGATCCGCCGCCCGGGCTCGGCCGCGCGCTCACGCCTCTGGTACCCTAGGCTCATGCTGAGGGCGGTCACGTTCGATTTCTGGAGCACCCTGTTCGTGGACACGCGCGGCGCCGAGCGCGAGAAGCTCCGCGGCGCCGTGCTCGCCGAGACACTCGCCCAGTCAGGCCACCACTTCACCGACCAGGCGCTGAGCGATGCCCTGCGTGCGAGCTGGGACTACTTCGACTCCGTCTGGGTGCGGGAACACCGGACGCCGCGCTGCGCCGAGCTCGTCGACGCCATCCTGGCCTCGCTCGGCGTCCGCCTCCCGGACGAGTCGGCGGGGCCGCTCGTCGACCGCTTCGAGCGCCTCGTCCTGGAACTGCCGCCCGAACCGATGCCCGGCTGCGTCTACACCATGCCCGGCCTGGCGGAGCGCTACCGGCTCGCCATCATCTGCGACACCGGATACTCGCCGGGCTCCGTGTTGCGGCGCCTGCTCGACCACCACGGCCTCCTGGGCCACTTCGCCTACGCCTATTTCTCCGACGAGCACGGGATGAGCAAGCCCGACGCCCGGGTGTTCATCCACGTCCTCGAGGAGCTCGGCGTGCGGCCGGGAGAGGCGGCCCACGTCGGCGACATCCAGCGCACCGACATCGCCGGAGCCCAGGGGGCGGGGATGATGGCGGTGCACTTCGTCGGCGCGAACAACAGGGACGCGGCACGGTCCACCGGCGACGTCCTCGTCAGCCACTTCGAAGACCTGCCGCAGGCGCTCGGCAGCCTCATCTGTGCCGGATGCTGAGCGCACACCCCGGGTCACGCCGGAGCGCCGCCGCTTCCTGATCGCGGCCGCGACGGGGCTGGCGGTGTTCGCGCTGGTCGCGGTCCTCATGCGGAGCGGTGCCCTGGACGGCGTCGACGAGCGGGTCGTCAACCTGCTCGCCGGGCGACGCCGCCCGCCCCTGATAGACGGCGCCAGGACGCTGGACCGGCTCGACACGTGGTGGCTCCTGTCCATCCTCGTCGCGGCGGTCGTCGGCGGGCTGTGGTGGTCCGGCCGCATGGCGCAGGCGGTCTACACCGCCCTCACGATCGGAGCGGCGTTGCTCCTCAACCCGCTGCTCAAGCTGGTCTTCTCGAGGGAGCCCCCGGGCTCGTCCGATGTGACGCCCGCCGTGTATGCCTTCCCCAGTGGACACACGACCACGACCACGGCTGCGGTGACGGCCCTGGCGGTCGTGGCCTGGCGTACGCGATGGCGCTGGCCGGCGACTGCAGCGGCGGGAGTCGCGGCCCTGCTCATGGCGCTCTCGCGCGTGTACCTGGGCGTCCATTGGCCGTCGGACGTGATCGCCGGCCTCGCCCTTGGTTCCGCCGTCGCCATGGCGGTCCGTGCGGTCACGCCCTGGCCCCAGCCCCAGGAGGCTGCGGAGGAGATCGAGGGCCGGGCCGACGACCGTGGCGATCGGGGCATCGACGTCGTCTTCCTCGACTGGGGCAACACCCTGATGGTCGACCCCGGTCTGCGCGAAGGGCCGATGAAGGACTGGGAGACCGTGGAGGCCGAGGCGGGCGCCGCAGAGGCGCTGGCGCGCCTGGCGGCCCGTTACCGCCTGGTCGTCGCCACCAACGCCGACGATTCTCCTGCTCCGGACGTCCGTCTCGCACTCGCCCGCGTGGGCCTCGACGAGCATATCGAGGACGTGGTCAGCTCCGCCGACGTGGGCGACCGCAAGCCCAACTACGCGTTCTACCGCACGGCGCTCCTGCGCGAGGGCTCGGGCGGCGTTCCACTCGACCCACGACGCGCGGTCATGGTCGGCGACGGCACGAGCAACGACATCGGCGGGGCACAGAGGGCAGGCATGCGCACCATCTGGTACAACCCCACCAAACGCGCCTTCCCCGAGGGGAAGCGACCGCCGGACGCGGTGATCCGCAGACTCAAGGAACTGCCCGGCGCCGTCGACCGTCTGGCCGGAGACAAGGCCCGGCTCCGCCGGCGCGGACGGCGGCGGGAGGAGGAGGCGGCAGCCGAGGCGGCGGCGGCCGCCGCCAGGGACCTGCGCGCCGCGGCGGCGGCCGAGGACTCCGCCGCCTCGGCGGCGGCCGCCTTCCCGGGCGGCGCGGACGAGGCGACCGCAGCGGTCACCGTCGACCGCAGACCGGCCCGGCCGGACCAGATGAGGGGGTAGTCATGGAGCTCTCGGGCCCCGATCAGTGGCGCCGACGGGCGCTCCAGCTCGGCGCCGACGCGGCCACGCCGCTGGATGCGGGCGCCGTGGTCGTCGCGGAGTGGGTGCGCATGAAGTGCCTCTTCGGCTGCTACGCGGTCGGCGAGCGCAGGACGTGCCCGCCGAACCTGCCCGCGGTCTCCGTCACCGAACGCCTGCTGTCGGAGTACACCCGGGCCATCCTCCTCGAGGTCGGACCCCTCGTCGGCAGAGAGCGCAGCAGCCAGGCGGCGCGCGCCCTCAACGACGTGGCCCTGGCGCTCGAGCGTGACCTCTTCCTCGCCGGCTACTACAGGGCGTGGTCGATGGGCGCCGCGCCGTGCGAGCTGTGCGACGCCTGCGCGCAAGGTGCGGAGTGCCCCACGCCCGAGCACGCCCGCCCCTCCATCGAGGGCTGCGGCGTGGACGTCTTCGCCACCGCGCGCAACGCCGGGCGCACCATCGAGGTGGTGCGTCACGAGGACGACGAGTACCGCTTCTTCGCCCTGGTCCTCGTCGACTGACGCCTGCGAGACCCCCGCCCGGGGCGCCCCGCG
>JAAYBE010000368.1 GCA_012719015.1 Actinomycetota bacterium | reverse complement strand
GGGCTCCTGGACGTGGAGACCACGTTCGCACCGGACAAGCACACCGTCCGGGTGGAGGGGGAGCTGCTCGACGCAGGGCCGCGGTCGTCCGGGGCGGGGTCAGGACCGCTCGGTCCCGTCGGCACGCTCTTGCGCGGCTACGAGATCCACATGGGACGCACGAGGCTCGGACCGGGCGCCGCGCCGCTGCTGCGGCTGCGCGGCGCCGACGGGGCGACCCGCGAGGACGGGGCCGTGGCTCTGGCGGGCCCGGGAGCCAAGGGGGCCGTCCCGACGGCCGTCTGCGGCAGCTACGTGCATGGACTCTTCGACCATCCGGAGCTGCGCGCCGCGTTCCTCAACGGGCTGCGGACCCGTGCAGGACTCGCACACGCCGCGCCCGTCGTCGCCGCGCCGGACGCCGACATCGACCGTCTCGCCGACCATGTCGAGGCGCATCTCGACATGGAGCTTCTCGACCATATCATGGCGCTGGAGACCAGATGAGCATGCAGCGCCGCGCGTCGCGCGGGCGGGACGCTCTCCTCTCCCCCGCTGCGAGGGGGTCCGCGTCAGCCCGCGCTGCCGAGGGCGTCCTCGAGGACGCCCTCGGCGCGCACACGGGCCTCGCAGCCGTCGCCCTGGCGCAGCAGCTCAAGCAGCGGCAGGTCGAGGACGGCGCGCCAGGCCGCGCGCCGGGCATCGGGCGGCAGGCCGGCCGCGTCGGCACGCGGCTCCCACGCCGCCCGCAGCTCCCCGAGGAGCGCGACCAGCTCGCCGTACGGCTCGTCGACGACGACGGCGAGCTCGTCGCGGATGCGTGCCGCGAGCGACGGGCTGGCTCCACCCGTCGAGACGCCCACCTGGAGACGACCGCGGCGGAGCACGGCGGGCACGGTGAAGCTGCCGGACCCGGGGTCGTCCACCACATTGACGAGCACGCCGCGCCGGTGTGCCTCGGTCGCCAGGACGGCGTTGACCTGCGGATCGTCCGTGGCGCAGACGAGAAGGGTCACGCCCTCGAGGTCGCCGGGCAGGGCCGCGCGGCGCTCCACGACGACGTCCGCCGGCATGCCCTCCACGTGCGGCGCGACGACGTGCACCGACGCGCCGGCGGCGAGGAGACCTGCGGCCTTGCGGCGCGCGACGGCGCCGCCGCCGGCCACCAGACAGCGGCGACCGCGGAGGTCGAGCGCCGCGAGGTACGGCATCGCCTCCCCGCCCTGTCGAGACCCGCTTGCCATGTCGCATGAAGGATAGCCGCCCATGACACGTCACGGCCACTCCACCTCCACCCCCGGAACCGTCTACCTGGTCGGCGCGGGCCCGGGCGATCCGGGGCTGCTCACCCGGCACGGGGCCGACGCCCTCGCCCGGGCGGATGTCGTCGTCTACGACCGCCTCGCCGACGACTCCATGCTCTCTCTCGCGCCGGCCGACGCCGAGCTGGTCTACGTCGGCAAGCAGGCGGCCGTGCATGCGGTGCCGCAGCCGCGCATCAACCAGCTTCTCTCGACCCACGCCGAGCAGGGCAAGTGCGTCGTCCGGCTCAAAGGGGGCGACCCGTTCGTGTTCGGACGCGGCGGCGAGGAGGCGACCCACCTCCGTGAGCGCGGGATCCCCTGTGTCGTCGTCCCGGGCGTGACCTCGGCGGTCGCGGCGCCCGCGTACGCCGGCATCCCCGTCACCGACCGCAGGCATGCGTCGTCGTTCGCCGTCATCACCGGCCACGAGGATCCGACCAGGCAGACGTCACGCATCGATTGGCACGGGGTGGCCCACGGAGCGGACACGCTCGTCTTCCTCATGGGCCTCACGAATCTCGCGAGCATCTGCAGCCGGCTCATCGATGAGGGGAGGCCCGCCACGGCGGCGGCCGCGGTGATCGAGCGCGGCACCACGCCGGGCCAGCGCGTCGTCACCGGCACGCTGGCCGACCTCGCCGGCCGGGTCGCGGAGGCGGGTCTGCACCCTCCCGCACTCATCGTCGTCGGCGACGTGGTGCAGCTGCGCAGGCAGCTCGCGTGGCACGACTCCCAGCCGCTCGCGGGACGCCGGATCCTGGTGCCTCGAGTGCGTCGCCGCCCCAGTGAGATCGTCCGGCTGCTCAAGGCGGCGGGGGCCGAGGTCGCCGAGGTCCCCGTGCTGCGCAGCGAGACGCTGCCGGTCACCGGGGATCTTCGCGGGCGGCTGGATGCTGCGGACTGGCTGGTCTTCACCTCCCCGGGCGCTCTCGAAGCCCTGCTGGAGCAGCTCGGCACCCTGGGGAGCGACATACGTGCGCTCGGCGCCGGACGGATCGCTGCGGCCGGGCCGGCGACCGCTGCGCAGCTGCGTCGGTGCGGGCTGAGGGTGGACTATGCGCCGGAGACGGCGACCGGCTTCGCCGACGGCTTCCCGGCGTCGTCCCATGCGACCGCGCTCCTGATCGGAGAAGAGGTCGGCGAGCGGCGCATGCTGCGCGACCTCGCCGTCGCCGGGCTGTGCTGCTCCGAGCTGCCGGTCAGCCGACTCACCGTCGACGACCGCGCACCGTTGCCGCCGATCGAGCAGTTCGACGCGATCGCCTTGGCCAGTTCCAATACGGCGCGTCGTCTGATCGAGGCCTATCCGGACGGTCCTACCGACGCGCAGGTGGTGGTCAGTATCGGGCCCATGACCTCACGTACGGCCGGGCGTCTCGGGCTGCGGGTGGACGCGGAGGCCGCGGGGGCTTCTCCCGCGGCCGTGGTGCGCACGCTGGTCGAGCGGCTCGAGACCCGGCTGCCCGGCGATTGAGAACGACACTCTCGTCGTCGGACAGGGTCGTGACTGCGACCTGGATCCCCGGTTGACAGCGCCAATGCGGTCGAGAATCATTATCACCGCAAATCCCAGATCACCGGATCCGTCATGGGACCCGGCGCGGCGTACAAGGAGGGAGCGGTGTTCGACACGGTCGCGATGCACATCATGGAGGGCTTCCTGCCGGCGACGTTCGTCGTCGCCTGGTTTCTGGTGTGCATCCCGTTCTGGATCAAGGGCGTCCATTCGCTGCAGAAGCTCGTGCGGGAGAAGCCCGGCACACTCCTGCTGCTCGGCGCCGCCGGCGGGTTCTGCTTCGTCCTCTCCGCGCTCAAGATCCCTTCGGTGACGGGCAGTTGCTCGCACCCGACCGGCGTGGGGCTCGGGGCGATCCTCTTCGGCCCGTGGATCATGACGGTGCTCGGCACCATCGTCCTCCTGTTCCAGGCGCTGCTGCTCGCACATGGCGGGCTGACGACGCTGGGGGCGAACGCGTTCTCCATGGCGATCGTCGGGTCGTTCGTGGCCTGGGGCGTGTACAAGGGCTCCCGCAGACTGGGCGCCCCCCTGTGGCTGGCGGTGTTCCTCGGGGCCGCGCTCGGCGACCTCACGACCTACGT
>JAAYBE010000367.1 GCA_012719015.1 Actinomycetota bacterium | reverse complement strand
GCGCTGATCCAGTACGTGCAACACGCGGCGGCGATCAGCGGCGCGCAGTACGACGCGATCAAGGCCGAGCTCATCGTCCATTCCAACGAGGAGCATGCCCACGCCGTCTCGCTGGCCGACCAGATCGACTTCCTCGGCGGCGTGCCCGGCGTCGACGTCTACGAGGCGCATATCTCCCCGGACGCCGACAAGATGCTCGAGCAGGACCTGGACGGTGAGCTGGACGCGATCACCCGCTACCGGGAGCGCATCGCCCAGGCGGAGATGCTGCAGGAGTACGGCCTGCGCCGTGCTCTCGAGGACATCCTCATCATCGAGGAAGAGCACGCCCGCGACCTGCAGGACGCGCTCGGGCTCTGAGACGTGTCGGCGGAGGCCCGGGCGTGGCCGCTACGCGGTCGCCCGCGTCTCCGCCGTCTGCGCCGCCTTCCGGCGGCGCCACCCCGGCGCCAGGCCGAGGAACCATACGGCGCCGGCCAGCCCGATCACCAGCAGCAGGACGAAGGCCTCACGCCCGCCGACCCGGTCCATGGCCCATCCTCCGAACGCCGGCCCGAGCGCCGCGCCCCCGTTCCACACCACGGTCCAGACCCCCATGTAGCGCCCACGGACGGCCTCCGGCGCGAGGTCGGCCACCTCCGCCGAGGCCACCGGCGAGAGCAGCGTCTCCCCGAAGCTCAGGACGATGATGAACACGACGAGCGACCAGACAGGGCCCGCGAAGGCGGATCCGCCGATGCCTGCGGCCAGCAGCGCGCTGGAGACCGCGAGCAGGATCATCCGGTTGCGGTGGCGCAGCGCGGTCACCAGCGGGATCTGGACGAGCACGATGATGAGCGCGTTGAGCGTGAGCAGATACGCCCAGGTCCGGCTCGGCACACCCAGGAAGTCGGTGATGTACACCGCGTAGATGGACCCGAAGTTGCCGATGCAGAACACCGGCAGCACGGCCGCGAGGCAGAACACGATGAACACCCGGTCGTGGACCACGGCGCGATAGCCGCTGCGCCCCTGGTCGTCCGCCGGGCGGTCCGCCTGCGTCGCGGCCGGCGGCCGGCTCTCACGGATCCAGACGGACATCATGACCACCATGCTCAGACAACCGACGGCGGCCGAGAGGAACAGCACCCGGTAGCTCATGCCGAACCCCAGCGCCTGTCCGGCGGCCACCGGCCCCACGACGACCCCGAAGTTCATGGCCGCGCGCGTGATCCCGAACCCCTCCTGCCGCTTCTCCTGGGGCAGCAGGTCGGCGATCATCGCGTTGCTCGCCGTCTGGAACAGCGGCCAGCCGAGTGCGCTCTCCAGTCCTACGAGCAGCGCCACCTGCCACAGCTCCCTGACGAACGCGAAGCCCACGAACCAGACCACACCGACCGACACCGAGAGCAGGATGACCACCCGGCGGCCGAACCGGTCCGTGAGCTGGCCGCCCCAGAACTGGAAGGGCATCACGGCGAGGGGGACGAGGCCGAAGACCACTCCGATCATGGTCATCGAGGTGTCCAGAGCCGTGCGCAGGTAGATCGCCTCGAAGGGGAACGCCAGCGCGGCCGCGGCGACGTAGATGAAGATGCCGAGGGTGAGGACCCAGAACTGGGCGGGGAAGGCGCGCAGGTTCCGGGCGGGCTGTCTGAGGCGGCCGATCATGGCCTCATGCTATCCGCGGGGAACGAGGCTGACGAACGCCGCCGGGCGGCGGCCTGACGACGCAGGTGCAGACGGGGGCCGGGCGGCAACGTCACCGTCAGGCGGCGGACGCGCGTCTTCGCCCGGGGCCCCCTCTGTTATCCTCGGGCCATGCCCGGCCGCCGCCCCCAGTTCGTGGTCATCGACACGGAGACCACCGGCCTCGACCCGCGGCACGACCGCGTCATCGACATCGGCGCCGTGCGGCTGGACGAGGACCTCACCGTCGCGGCCCGGTTCACGACGCTGGTGGACCCCGGGATCCCGGTCCCTCTCTTCGTCACGCGGCTGACCGGCATCACCGACGCAGACCTCGACGGGGCTCCTGCCCCCGCCGCGGCGTTGGCCGGCCTGCAGGAGTTCGCCGGCGACGCCCTGCTGGTGGCCCACAACGCCGCCTTCGACCGGGACCATCTCCGCGAGACGGCCCGGCGCGCCAAGGTCGCGCCGCTCGCCGGCGACTGGTTCGACACGCTGGAGGCGGCGCTCCTGCTCTACCCCGAGCTTGACCGACACGCCCTGCCGATCCTCGTCGAGGAGCTCGGCCTCCCGTGGCCGGCGCATCGCGCCCTGCCCGACGCCGAGGCGACCGCGGAG
>JAAYBE010000366.1 GCA_012719015.1 Actinomycetota bacterium | reverse complement strand
CGTGGAGTTCACCGCCGAGACGTCCGGCGTGGTCATCCACTACCGGGTGACCTTCCTGTTCCACGGCAAGCTCCTGTTCGACTTCACCGAGCAGGCCGTGGTCGACGACTGGGACTCCCTCGCGCCGACCCTCGCCGCCGTGACGCAGTCGTTCACGCTGGACTGAGGGCTGACCGCGGCGCGACGCCGCGTCCGGCTCAGCAGCTCAGGACCCAGCCGACGAGCATCAGCACGACGAAGACCAGGGCGACCCACGAGACGCACGACGTGTAGCCGTCGAGCCACGACGCGCGCGCGAGCCGCACCTGCACGTCCACGGCCACGGGCTCGTGCGGCGTCCCCTCCGCCGCAGCCGCGCCGAGCCGATGCCCGCAGGCGCCGCAGTAGGCGTCGCCGGCCGGGCGCTCGCTGCCGCAGACCTCACATCTCGCCATTTCGCCCTCCGCGTTGGGCTGCCGCAAGCATACGCGGCGGCGGGGACGGATGCCGCGGGCCCGCGGCGGGCCCGTGGCGCACCCCGGCTCGACCCGGTGGGCCGCGACGCCCCGTCCCGTCACCGGCGCGGCGCCCTGGCCTCCCGTCTCAGACGAGGAAGACGAGCGTCACGACGGCGAACAGCGGCAGCAGGATCAGGGCCGCGTAAGCCGTGTAGCCGAAGAAGCTCGGCATGCGGATCCCCTGCTCCTCGGCCATGGACTTCACCATGAAGTTGGGGGCGTTGCCGATATAGGTCATGGCGCCCATGAAGACGGCGCCCAGGCTGATCGCCGCCAGGAAGTCGGCCGGGACCTGGCCCGTCGGCGGCGTCGGCTGCGCCGCCATGAGGCTGCCGATGTTGCCGTCGATCCCCAGGTAGCCCAGCGCCGCCGAGGTGAACGAGAGGTACGTCGGCGCGTTGTCCAGCACCGACGAGAGGCCGCCGGTGGCCCAGAAGAAGTGCCACGGCTCCTTGAGGCCCAGCGCCGAGCCGTTCGCCTCGAGGAGGGCCAGGGCCGGCACCATCGCCGCGAAGATGCCGGCGAAGATGATCGCCACCTCGCGGATCGGCGCCCAGGTGAACTGGTTGAGCGAGCGCCCCTCCTGCGACCCCACGCGCAGAGAGAGGAGCAGCAGGGCGATCATGATGATCTCGCGCAGGAACGGGATGTGCAGCGCCGCGCCGACGTCGTTGATGTGCGTGGAGAGCGCGACCGTGAGCACCACGCCGGCGAGGAAGGCCACGTTCAGGAGACCCTTGACCCCGAGCGGCTCGTAGTCCACCAGGTCCATGTCCTTGTCGAAAGCACGCTCTTTCGTGCGGTACACCCAGGAGTCGAGCGCGAAGAAGACGATGATCACGACGCTGTTGACCAGCAGCCACTCCGGCCACAGACGGAAGGTCCAGGTGAAGTCCACACCGTTGAGGAACCCGAGGAAGAGGGGCGGGTCGCCGAGCGGCGTGAGCAGGCCGCCGATGTTGCAGATGACGAAGATGGTGAACACGAAGATGTGCACCGTGTGTCGGCGCTCGGAGTTGGCGCGCAGGAGGGGGCGGACGAGCAGCATGGCTGCACCTGTGGTGCCGATGAAGCTCGCGATCACCGCCCCCACCATCATGAACACGGTGTTCGTGAACGGCGTGCCCAGCAGGT
>JAAYBE010000365.1 GCA_012719015.1 Actinomycetota bacterium | reverse complement strand
GGCTCCATCACCGAGCGCAGCGATCGTCCTCTGGTGGAGATCGAGGCCGTCCTGATCGTGGAGACGGAGTCGCAGAAGGCGATCGTGGTCGGCAAGGGCGGGCGCGTTGTCAAGGCCATCGGCAGCGGCGCCCGTCGCGAGATCGAGGCAGTGCTCGGCGTGCAGGTCTATCTCGACCTGCGCGTCAAGGTGCGCCGGCGGTGGCGCCGCGACGAGCGTTACGTCGAGCGTCTTCTGTGACCTCGTGACACCCGCTTCTCCGGGCCGGGCCGCTTGCTATACTCGGCCGGGCTCCACGCAGGGGGGAGCCCGGTGACCGGGAGGTTCCACGCGGTGCAGGCGGAGGAGATCGCCAAGACCATCGACCATACGCTGCTGCGCACGGAGGCGACGAGCGCGGACGTCGAAGCCCTGTGCCGCGAGGCGGGCAGTCTCCACTTCGCCGCGGTCTGCGTGCTTCCCCACTACGTGCCCATGGCCGCGGCGCTGCTCAAGGGCACGGACGTCAAGGTCTGCACCGTGGTCTCGTTCCCGCACGGCGCGGACACGGCCCGCATCAAGGCCCTGGCGGCCGACGACGCCGTGCGGCGCGGCGCCGACGAGATCGACGTCGTCATCAACGTGTCGGCGCTGCTGTCGGGGGAGGTGGGGCTCGTCCGTGACGAGCTCGCCGGAGTGGTGCGCGCCGTGCGCGTGCGGGGCGTCAACGCGGGGCGCGGCCACACGATCGTCAAGGCCATCATCGAGACCTGCTATCTCGACGACCGGTTCAAGCGGCTCGCGTGCCGGATCTGCGAGCAGGTCGGCGTCGACTTCGTCAAGACGTCCACCGGGCTCGGGCCGCACGGCGCCACCGTCAAGGACGTGGAGCTCCTCCGTGACTGCCTCGACGCGAGCGTCGGCGTCAAAGCATCGGGCGGCATCCGTACCGCAGCCGACGCGCAGCGCATGATCGGCGCCGGCGCCGTCAGGCTCGGTACCAGCGCCGGCGTGGCCATCATGAAGGAGCTCCTCGCCTGAGGGCGGGGCGTACAAGACGATGGACCGCGACGTCCTCTTCGTGACTGTGCACGGTGAGGCCGACCGCCTCGACGGGGCGGCGGCCGGCGGCGTGGCCGCGGTCCGCGCCGGCGGCGCGTGAGCCGTCCGGACGGCGGGCCCCGGCCGCACCGCGCTCTCGGCGGCGCCCTGCTGCTCGCCATCCTCGTGCTCGCTCTGGCGCTGCGCCTCAAGGGCGTCGCCTGGGGGTTGCCGTACAGCTTCGTCAACGTCGACGAGAGCACGGTGGTTCCCAAGGCGTTCTCGGCCGCCAACGGCCATCCCGACCCGCGGTTCTTCTTCTATCCGTCCCTGTACTTCTATCTGACGGGCGCCCTCTACGTGCTGGCCGCACCGGTCTGGTGGCTGCTCGGCCACGGCAACCTGCTGGCACGCACGTCGTTCCTCGTGGATCCCGGTCCGTACTTCCTCCTCGGGCGACTGCTCTCGGTGGCCATGGGGACCTGCTCCGTGTACCTCCTGTACCGCCTGGGACGGGATGCGTTCGGCCGTCCGGCGGGTCTGCTCGCGGCGCTGTTCCTCACCGTCGCGCCGCTGCACGTCGCCTACTCGCACATGGCGGTGACCGACGTGACGGCGGTCGCCTTCTCGCTGGTGGCTCTCGTGCTGCTGCACCGCGCGGCCGCCGGGGACGGGGGATCGGCCGGCGCGCCGGCCGTGAGCGGGGGGTCGAGCGGGCGCGACGGCGGCGGACGCCGCCTGCTCGTGCTGGGGGCGGTGGCGGCCGGTCTCGCGACGTCCACCAAGTACAACTTCGGCGTGCTGGTCCTGCCGGCGACCGTCGCGGCGGTCTTCGCCTGTCGGGACGAGGCCGCCGCCCGCGCGGCGGCCGGCGGCGGCCTCGTCATGACCTGGCTGCGGCTGCTGGCGGCGCGCGTCTACGCGCCGATGCTGCTCGCGTTCGTCGCCGCGTCGCCGTTCGTGGTGCTGGACGCCCCGCGCTTCCTGCGCGACTTCCGCGGTCAGGCCGCGATCATGGAGAGGGGCTGGCTCGGATTCGAGCGCGTGGGCAACGGCTTCTGGTACAACGTCACGCCCAATCTCACCGGGGCGATCGGGGTCGTGCTTGTGGCGCTCGCGGTGGCCGGTCTCGCCTGGGCGCTGTGGCGGCGTTCGCGGCTGGATCTCCTCGCAGTCCCCTACGTCGTCGTCTACTACGTCTACATCGGGACCTGGAAGGAGCTCGCCGACCGCTACCTGCTGCTGGTCGTCCCTCTCCTGGCGCTGCTCGCGGCGCGTCTCTGCGCGGACCTCGTGGCGCTGGTCCCGCCCCGGAGGCGGATCGCCGTCCTTCCTGCGCTCACGCTCGTGGTCGCAGCGGCGGTCGCGCTGCCCCTGACCGACTCCATCGCCTACGACCGCTCCCTCAGCGGCACAGACACGCGGGCGGTCGCCAAGGCATGGATCGAGGAGCACGTGCCGGCCGGTGCGGTGGTCGCCGTCGAGAGTCACGCGGCGCCGCTCGTGTCCCTGGACGAGGTGGCTCATTACCATGTGGCCGGACTCTCGCCCGTCGCCTACCGGGTCGTCCGGCTCGAGCTCCCGGCACCGGACACGCCGGACCGCGACCGCGACCTGGGCCGGCTGCGGCGGCGCGAGGTGGAGTACGTGCTGGTGAGCAGCTACGTCGCGGACCGTGTGCTGGCCGCGCCGGAGGTGTACCCGTCCGCGGCCGACTTCTACAGGCGCCTCGACGACGAGACGGATCTGGTCAGGGAGTTCCGGCCCGGTCCCGGCGAGCCCGGGCCGCTGCTGAAGCTGTATCGGATCCGGTGAGCGGCCTCCCCGGTCTCCCGGCCTCGGCTCATCGAGTCTGGTCGAGCTCGCCGACCGCCTCACCGGCCGCCGTCTCCACCTCGCCCTCCATGACGGGGCGGCGGCCAGGGCGCACGATGGCATAGGCGACGAAGCCGGGCGGGATCGGCAACCAGAAGTTGATGATGCGGTAGACGAGCACGGCGGCGACGGCGACGGCCGAGGGCACGCCGAAGCTGAGGAACAGCGCGATCATGAGGCCCTCGATCGCGCCCAGGCCGCTCGGAGTGGGAGCCAGCGTCCCGATCGAGTAGGCGATCACGTAGGCCACCAGCAGATGGCCGAGTCCCATCGTGTAACCGAACGCCCGGAACGTGCACCACAGGCAGAGCATGTCGAAGAACCAGAAACCGCAGGCGAACAACAGGGTGGTCCGGAACGACCCACGGTGCCTCACCATGCGGCGCATGCCGATGAGCAGGTTGTCGATCCAGCCGTCGATGTGACGCTCCTGGATCACTTCGCGACGCCGGACCCGGTTGAACAGATGGGCCAGCTGCGTGACGCGCAGACGGAGTCTGGTGGGTCGGTTGTACAGGTACACGCCGTACAATGTGAGCCAGAGGATGAGGACGATGAGGACGATCCCCACTAGATAGCCGAGGATCGAATCGCTCCCGCGCACGACGATCAGATACAGGATCGCGATCGCGAAGAAGACCCAGAGCACCACGTAATTGAAGAACTGCTGCGCGGCGATGGCCACGAAGACGATCCCGTGCGGCACCTTGTGCTTGACCAGGGCGTTGTACGTCACGACCCAGCCGCCGACGCCGCCGGCCGAGAGGATATGGCTCACGGCGAGGCTGCTCAGCGTGATCGACCACACCTCGAGGAGGCGCATGCGGATGTCGAGCACCCGGAGGATGTAGCGGAACAGGTTGGCGTAACCGGCCAGCGCCAGGACCTCGAGCGCGACCGCCGCGCCGAGCAGCACGTAGCTGGCGCCGGTGACGTACTGGAGCGTCTTCTGGGTGTCGACGAGTCTCGGCAGCAGCAGATACAGCGCCAGTACGATGACGGCGAAGACGAGGATGCGGATGAGCGTCTTCTTGATGGTTCCCCCCGGGGCCGGATGCGGCGAGCGCTCCCGCCAAGCTCAAGACAGTACCACAGCGAGGCGGAACCCGGCCGGTCTATCCGCCCCCTGAGCCGCGCGACCGCCGCCGTGAACGAGACGGGCGGCGCTCGTCGCCGAGCAGGGCGCGCTCGATCTCGCCACGCCGGATCCAGGCGTAGGCCAGACCGGCGGGGACGCTGGTCACCGGGATGAGGCACAGCAGGAGCCAGCCCCAGCTCCGGGCCGTCAGGGTCACGAACACGCCGTAGACGAGCGTGGCCGCCCAGCCCGTCAGCAGGATGAGCCCCCAGATCACGAAGACGGCGGAGGGGAGGGACGTCACGGGGAGTACCTCGATGACCGCACGCAGGACGAACAGGACGAGCGTGACGCCCGCGAGAAGGAAGAGATTGGCGAGGCGGCGGAGCTCGGCGCGCGTCACGTCGTCGACCCGCAGCCCCGGGGTGTCGGCCGCGTGCTTCATGGATCCGGGAAGGCCATCGTCCTCCGGTGCCCGATGCGTGGAGCGCCGCCCGGTCGGGCATCAACGGGTGGACGCAGGACAGGAACTGGGCAAGTCTCTCAGCATGCACGGGCGCATCTCAACCCTTCCCGGCGGTCACCCCGTCGTGTACGACGCGGTGATGTGGCCGTTCGAGCGCGCCGCCGTCGCGGCGTGGCGGCGGCGGCTCGTACGCAGAGCCCACGGTCGCGTACTCGAGATCGGCGCCGGGACGGGAGCGCAGTTCCGATGGTACGCGCCCGGCGTCGAGGTCACGGCGCTCGAGCCGGACCCCGACATGGCGGCGCGAGCGCGACGGCGCGCAGGGCTGGCGGCCGCGCGCATCGTCGTCTCCGAGGGGCGGGCGGAGGCGCTGCCGTACGAGGACAGCACGTTCGCGACGGCGGTGAGCGCGTTCGCCCTGTGCACGGTGGGCGATCCTCGCGCCGTGCTCTCCGAGTTGTGGCGCGTCCTGGTCCCGGACGGAAGGCTCTTCCTGCTGGAGCACGTCCACCTGCTGTGGGAGCCGGGACGGACCCTGCAGCGCTGGGCGGCACCGGTCTGGGCGGCCGTGGCCGGTGGTTGTCGTCTCGACAGGGACACGGTCGCGGCCGCCCAGGCGACGGGGTTCACCCTCGTGCGTCGCGACGTCCGTGTGGGCGGCTGGATCGTGGAGGCCGAGCTGGTCCGGGCGGCGGAGAGTGAGGACGAGCGGCCGGAGCGCCGAGGACCCGCGGTCGTTCGGAGAGAGTCTCATGCTGCAGTCGAAGGTTGCCGTCACGCACCTCGGTAGGCTCGCTGATGAAGGACTCGAGGGCGATTTGAGGCTGGACGTGAGGGTCCGGCGATGCGAACCTGAGTCGCGGCCATGCACGCTGACGCAACCTTCAATGTGTGGTCGAAGGTCCTGTTTGTGAGGGTCGTCGTACACAGGAGCGCGCTTGCGTCCGCCGCCGCCCTCTGATTCACTGCGCACCCGAACGAACAACGAGGCGTCTCCGCCGCCCGCGCAGCCGTTCGGCCCTCTCCTGTTCTCTCTTCCCCTCTGAGGCGTTCGCCGGTGGATCATCGGGCGACCGGGCGTCGACCGCCTCGCCGGCACAGGTGCGAGCCGCTGCCCGCGAGGGACTTCGTCGAAAGGACGTCGTGGAGCGTAAGAAGAGCCTGATCGCCGTCAGCGTCATCGTCCTTGCACTCTGCACGCTGGTCGCCGTCTCGCTCCCGCAGGGCGCCGAGGCCGCCTCCCTCAAGCAGCGGCTCTCCGCGGCGAAGAAGGGACTGCGCGACGCCACGCGGCGCCTGCGGGCCGCCGAGGCCGCCCTGGCGGCGGCCGAGGCGGACGTCAGCTCGGTCGCCGCGCCGGTCGACCCGTCGTCCGGGGCAGCCGAGGAGCAGCCGGCGGACCCCCCTGCGGGGTCTGAGCCGGCGGCGACGGAGAGTGCCGTCCCCGCGGCTCCGGTCCCTTCCATCGCACAGCTCAGGGCCCGGGTGGCGGCCACCCGGCGGGCGGTCCGCATCTGGCGGAAGCGCGTGCGCAAGCTGACCCGGAAATACGAGCTGCAGCGCCGCCTGGCCCAATGGGAGAGCCGCGGCCAGTGGCGACCCATCATCGCGGTCGCGGCGGCGAGATACCACGTCAAAGCGGCGGGCATCTACCGCATCATGATGCGGGAGTCCGGTGGCCGCCGCCGCGCGGGGTCGGGGACCCCCTTCAGGGGTCTCTTCCAGTATCACACCGGCACGTGGGCCGCGTCCTGGAACCCGTATCGCGGCGACAGCATCTACGACGGCAGCGCGCAGATCTTCG
>JAAYBE010000364.1 GCA_012719015.1 Actinomycetota bacterium | reverse complement strand
GGCGTGGTGCGCAGCGCGGCGCCGGAGCTGCGCGGCTCGGCGCCGCTCGACGCCCTCCGCCGCCTCGACGCATCCACGCTGCCGGCGCTGCTCGTCCTCCCTGTCGACCGCGTCGGGTCCTCCGGCGGCCCGGACCTGGCCACGCTCTCCGCCGTGCGGGGCCGGCTGCCGGAGGTGCGCCTCGTCGCCGGTGGCGGCGTGAAGGACGCGGCGGACCTGCACGCACTCCAGGAGGTCGGCGCCGACGCGGCCCTGGTCGCCACGGCGCTGCACAGCGGCTCCATCGGCGCCGCGGACCTCACTGATCTCTCCCGGGCCTGAGGTCACCACCGCTCCGCTGAGGGGCCCAGCTCACGCGGAGCCCCTCTGGAGATCAGGAAGACGAAGAGGGCCGCACAGACGAGGTCGGCGGTGGTCCCCGGGTTGAGCCGATGGCCGTCGTCACGCAGCTCGGCGTCGAACCGCGCCAGCTCCACGTCGAACACCTCGGCTCCGCCGGCCTGCGCCGCCAGCACCTCGGCGGCCCGGTGCGAGACGCGCTCGGCGGCTGCCCGGCCGAGCTTGCGCGCGATGAGCGTGTCCGGCACCTCGGCCAGCGTCTCGAGGTACGCGCGCAACACGCACGCGCGCAGCCCGTGCCCGGCGGCCCACGCGGCCGTCAGCGCCGGGATCCCACAGGTGAACGTGATCGCGTAGTCGGTGCAGTACTCGCGCGCCACGGAGTCACGCTCGCGGGCCAGCTCCATCGCCTGCAGCAGCGTGACCTCCGGCGTCTCACGGGCGACGTCGTACTCGCCCTCCTCCCCCATGGCCGCCGGCCGCGCCAGGCGTATCGCCGCGTACGCGTCGCGCGCGTCTTCCCGGTCAAGGCCGCGCAGCACGCCCTGCAGGGCCGCGCGCAGGTCGCCTTCGTCTCCGGCGAGCGCCGCGGCCCGTGCCAGCGGCGCCAGCAGGAGGACGATGCCGAGGTTCGTGTTGGTCTCGACGAGGGCCCGTGTCGCACGCACGGCCCGAAGGATCGTCTGGCCGACGGACGCCTCTCCGGCGGCGCCGAACGCGGGGCCCACGGCGACCGCGCTGGCCAGGAAGTCCTCGTACGTGCAGTCGCGGAACGCGCGCGTGGGTGTCACGTTGCCGGGTTTCTCGGTCGCCGCCTCGGCGACACACGCCAACTGCGCCGCGCGGGCGAGATCGGACGGGGCCGGCGGCGTCACGGCCACCCCGCGAGGACGTGGTCGACCAGCGCCTGGCCGGCGTCGATCCCTGTCGCCGCGCGCAGCGCCCTCCAGCCGGGGATCGTGTTCACCTCCACGACACAGTAGCCGCCCTCCCCGTCGTCGAAGAGGTCCACGCCGGCGTGCTCCGCCCCCAAGGCATGAGCGGCGCGGACGCTGAGCTCGGCGAGGCCGTCGTCCACCGCCAGAGCCTCGCCGCGTGCGCCCTGCGCCGCGTTGGTCTTCCAGTGCGAGCCGACGCGGCGCATGGCGGCGATCACCGCGTCACCCACGACGAAGGCGCGGATGTCCTCGTGCCCGTGATCGACGAACACCTGGACGCAATAGACGTACCGCCCCAGCTCGAGTGCCCGGAAGACCCGGTACGCCGTGTCCTCGTCGTTCACCCGCACGATCCCCCGTCCCTCGGAGCCGAACAGCGGCTTCACCACGACGTCACCGCCGAGCGCCGCGAACGCCTCCATGGCGTCCTCGAACCGCTCGCACACCACCGTCGCCGGGGTGGCGATCCCGGCCGCCTCCAGCCGTGCGGCGGCGTAGTACTTGTCCACTCCGTGCTCGATGGTGCGCGGCGAGTTCACCACCCGCACACCGTGCTCCTCGAGCACGCGCAGCGCGTCCATGCGGAAGATGACCTGCTCGAGCGAGCCGGCCGGCACGGCACGGACGAAGACCACGTCCTGTTCGTCGAGGTCGACCGCGGCGGCCCGCAGGCCCGGCGCGCCGGCCACACGCGCCGTGAGCCGCGTGATCGGCAGCGCCTCGGCGTGGACTCCGCGCCGGGCGAGGGCGGCGGCCAGGCTCTCGGTATGCCAGCCGCCTTTCTGCCCGAGGATGACCGCCCTCACGCCAGCAGCGTCTGGGCGATCATCGCGTCGTCCACGGCGCCGGCAAGGAAGGTGCGTCCGCTGCGTGAGCTGGTGAGCGCGACCTCCGCCGGACTGAACAGCATCGGATCGATCTTGTAGAAGTCGCCGTCGTAGCGCTTGAACAGCTCGCCGAAGGGGGTCCCGTAGTCGCGGGACGCCGAGGAGGGGAGCTGCTCCACGATCGCCTCGATCGTCGCGTCGTCGCTGTCCACCGTGTACCAGGCCCGGCCTCCGTACAGCACCGCGTCGTTGGTCCGTCCGATGGCGGTCAGGTCGTCGGCCGCCACCGGCGCCAGCGGGCACGTGCCGATCCCGGCCTGCACGGCGGCCAGGTCGTAGCCGAGCTCGTGCATCTTGTGCAGCCCCGTCTCGACGACGCGGGCGGCGATCTGGACCGACCCGGCGAGACTGGCCGTGGGGGCGACGACCAGCTGTACCCCCGAGGGCTCCACACCGCACTTCGCCGCCACCCATGCGGCGACCTCCGCCGGCGGGAGCTTGCGCGTCTCGAGTGCGAGGACGGCGACCCCGGCCTGGTCGGCGTAGTCGAGGTCGTTGAAGAGCGCCTCGCCGCGGTACAGCGCGCGTGCCGGGCCGGAGACCATGGCGAAATACCTCTTGCGTCCATCGCCGACGGGGATGTCGACGGCCCACCCCGCGTACTGGGCCGCCATGCAGGCCCACGCCGGGCGGCTCACGGAGACGGTGACGCCGGGCAGCACGACGCGGCCGAAGCCGAGGTCGCAGAAGGTCACCTCGCCGAGCCCGCCCAGACACACCTCGGCGAACAGGCGGCCCGCCTCGAAGGACCCGGGCACGCCGACGCCGGCGTCGACCACGAGAGCGCCGCCGTCCAGACGGTG
>JAAYBE010000049.1 GCA_012719015.1 Actinomycetota bacterium | reverse complement strand
GCGCCTGCGCGGTCACCGCGCCGACGTGACGGATGCCGAGCGCGTACAGCACCGCCGCGAACGGGCGCCGCTTCGACGCCTCGATCGCGGCGAGGACCTTGTCGGCCCGCTTCGCCTCGACGATCTCGGGCTCCCCGTCCGCGCCTTTGCGCGTCTTGCCGCCGAAGCCGGGCAGCGCGACCACCCTGCCGCCCTCGACCCGCACGAAGTGCTCGCGCCGGAGTGCGTAGAGGTCTGCCACGTTCTCGATGAGGCCCTGGTCGTGCAGCAGGGCCACCGTCTCCTCGCCGATGCCCTCGATGTCCATCGCCTCCCGCCCGACGAAGTGCTTGATGCTCTCCACGAGCTGGGCAGGGCAGGAGCGGTTGGGGCAGCGCACGGCCACCTCGCCCGTCTCCCGCACCGTCTCCACGCCGCAGGCGGGGCAGGTGCGCGGCATCGACCACTCCGGGAGTGCGGCGTGCCGCTCCGCGCGGCTCACGCGCCGCCCGTCGACCTCCGTCTCCCCCGTGGTCACGGGGCCGACGACCTGGGGGATCACGTCGCCCGCACGCTGCAGGATCACGTCGTCGCCAGGCCGGATGTCCTTGCGCCGGATGTCGTCCTCGTTGTGCAGCGTGGCGCGCTCCACCGTCACGCCGCCGACGAAGGCGGGTTCGAGCACGGCGAACGGCGTGAGCACGCCCGTCCTCCCCACGTTGACCTCGATGCTGTGCAGCCGTGTGGTCACCGTGGTCGGCGCGAACTTGTAGGCGATCGCCCAGCGCGGGTCGTGCGCGACGCTCCCGAGGGTCCGCTGGAGGGCGAAGGAGTCGACCTTGACCACGGCGCCGTCGATGTCGAAGTCGAGCCCGGCGCGCCGCTCCTCCCAGGCGCGGCAGGTCGCGGCCGCCGCCTCCACGCCCTCGACGGTGACGATGTCGGGGTTGACCCTGAACCCGGCGGCGCGCAGCCACTCCAGGGCGCTGTGGTGGTCCTGCAACTCCAGGCCCTCCGAGTACCCGATCGCGTAACACCACACGGCGAGCGGCCTGGCCGCCGCCACCCTGGGATCGAGCTGGCGGATGGACCCGGCGGCGGAGTTGCGCGGATTGACGAACGCCGGCAGACCCTCCGCCAGCCGTTGCTCGTTGAGGCGCGCGAAGGCGGCCAGCGGCAGGTACACCTCGCCCCGCACCTCGACCACGGGCGGCGGCTCGTCGAGCAGCAGGCGCAGAGGGACCGACCCGATGGTCCGCAGGTTGGTGGTGACGTCCTCCCCCACCTCCCCGTCGCCGCGCGTGGCGCCGACGGTGAGCACGCCGTCCCGGTAGACGAGCGAGATGGCGAGGCCGTCGATCTTGGGCTCCACCACGAAGCGCAGCCGCGTCTCGTCGATCCCTCGGGACTCGAGGAGGCGCCGGTTGCGTTGGTCCCAGGCGAGCAGCTCGTCCTCGCTGCGCGCGTTCGCCAGCGAGAGCATCGGCTCGAGGTGGCGGACCTGGGCGAACCCCTCGAGCGGCGCCGCCCCGACCCGCTGGGTGGGCGAGTCGGGCGTGCGCAGCCCCGGATACTCCTCCTCGAGCGTCTCGAGCTCGCGGTAGAGGAGGTCGTAGACGGCGTCGTCGATCTCGGGCGCGTCCAGCACGTAGTAGAGGTACGCGTGCCGGTTGATGATCCGGCGCAGCTCCCGCGCCCTCTCGGCGGCCGCGGCCTCGTTCACGGTCCACTCCCGGATCGATCGTCCCCCGACGCCCCGGTCGCGCGACGGCCGTCGCCGCGCAGGCAGAGGTCGAGCAGCTCCCCGGGCTCCTCCACCCAGAAGTCCGGCCCGGCGGCCAGCAGCGCCTCGCGGCCGAAGACCCCCCAGGCGACGGCCGCGGTGGCCATCCCCGCCGCCCGTCCCGCCTCCACGTCCACCGGGCTGTCGCCGACGTAGAGTGAGCCCTCGGGGACCGCACCGAGGCGCTCCAGACACAGTCGGAGCGGCGTCGGCGACGGCTTGTGCTCGTCCGTGTCGCCCGCCGTGACCACCACGTCGAAGTGCTCCTCGAGGTCGACCGCCCGGAACGCCATCCGGGTGGTGTCGGCGCTCTTGCTCGTCACGATGCCGAGCCGCTTGCCGGCCGCGCGCAGACCCTCCAGCAGCCCCGCCATACCGTCGTACCCCTTCACGAGCTCGTCGTGGCGTCTGTGGTTGTACTCGCGGTAGGTGTCGAAGAGCTCCTGCGCGTGGGAGGCGCTGAGCCCGCGCATCTGCACCATGAGCGGCCGGCCGACGCCGGCGAGGATCACGTCGTCGGGCAGCGTCCGTCCCAGCACGGCGCGGGTGGCGTGGCGGAACGACTCGACGATGAGCTCGACCGTGTCGACCACGGTCCCGTCGAGGTCGAACACGACCGGGTCGAAGCCGGTCGCCGCGGCGCCCGCCCGTGCGGCGGCGCCTCCCCGGGAGTCAGACAAGGAGCCGCCCCAGGTCGAGATCCCAGGCGGCCACGTCCGCCAGCGCTCCGGTGTCCACGAAGCCGTGCAGGCCGTAGCGCAGCGGCGTGACCGCCACCGCGCCGGAGGCGACCACCTCGAAGTCGCTCTCGGCCCACTCCTCCGGCGCCGGGTGCTCGCAGGGGAGGTAGTGCTCCCCGGCCGGGCCCGCGGCATCCTCGGCGAGGAGCACGTAGTCGTAGGCGCTGGCGCCGCCGAGCCGCGCGGCGCGGACGCCGGTGACGGCGTCCGGGGGCCGGTCGGGCAGATTGACGTTGAGCACCGTGTGGCGCGGCAGGCCGCGCTCGATCACGTGTCCCGTCAGCGCGCGCAGGACCGGCTCGGTCTCGTCCAGCCAGCGCGGCTCGAGCTCCGCGATGGAGAAGGCGATCGCGGGGCGGCCGCGCAGCGCGGCCTCGAAGGCGGCGCCGACCGTGCCGGAGTACGTGACGTCGGCGCCCATGTTGCCGCCGGCGTTGACCCCGGAGACGACCAGGTCGGGGACCGGGCAGCGCAGCCCCAGCAGCGCGATGCGCGCACAGTCCGACGGCGTCCCGTCGCAGGCCATGCCCTCGTGACCGTCACCGAAGACGCGCCGCCTGAGCGAGAGCGGACGGGTCGTGGTGATGCCCCGCGCCACGCCGCTGTTGTCGCTCTCCGGCGCGATCGTCGTGACCTCACCGAGCCCGTCCAGGGCGCGGCGCATCACGGCGATGCCCGCGGCGTCGATGCCGTCGTCGTTGGTGAGGAGGATTTGCAGGGCCACGCGGCGATTGTAGCCGAACGCCGCCCCCGTCCCCAGCCCGGCCGCGGCGCCCCGGGGGCGCGGCGCGGAGGATTGGCGCCGCCACCGTCGTAGGAGTGGCAAGTCGAGGCTGAGAGGGAGCCGCTTGACCCAGGCCACCCGTGTCCCGGGCCCAGGAGCAGACCGGCGCATCGCGCTGCGCCGCGGCGTGGCGCTGGCCGCGGCGCTTCTGGCGGGCTCCGCCCTCGTCGTCCTCACGGGACCGGGGTACGTCTGGCCGCTCTTCCTGTTCCCGCTCCTGCTGGGCGCCCTGTTCTTCTTCGAGCTCGGCAGCCTCGTCGTGACGGTGTGGCTCGGCAACCTCCTCGTGCTGTACCACAGCTTCGCGGCGCCGGCGACGCCGGAGGCCGTGCGTCAGGCACTCCTCGGCACGGCCCTGTTCTTCATCGCCGGACTCGTCCTCGGCCGTGTCCAACGGCGGCATCGCGACGAGCGACGCGAGCTGGCCGCGAGCACCCTCACCGACCGTCTCACGGGCCTCTACAACTACGGCACCTTCGTCGACTACCTGCACAACGAGGTGACCAAGGTCGACCGCTACGGCGGCGAACTCTCCCTGCTCATGCTCGACCTCGACCACTTCAAGCAGTTCAACGACCGTTACGGACACGAGGCGGGCAACGAGCTCCTGCGCCGTCTCGGCGGCACCATCCGCGCGCTGGTGCGCGAGGCCGACATCGCCGCGCGCTACGGCGGTGAGGAGTTCGCCGTGCTCATCCGCGGCGACGAGACGCACGGATACGAGCTGGCGGAGCGCCTGCGGCGCGCGGTGGAGACGGTGGCGGTCGACGTGCGCGGCGGCGAGCGAGCCGCCGTCACGATCTCGGCCGGGGTGGCCATGTACCCGTCGGCGGCGTCCGGCGAGGCGGAGCTGATCGAGGCCGCCGACGCCGCGCTCTACGAGAGCAAGCGGCGCGGCCGCAACCGGGTCACCGTCTTCACCGGCGTGTCCGGCGAGCGCGAGCTGCCGGCGAGCCTCTCGGCCTGAGGCCCCGCGCGCCCGCGGGCGCTCACTCGGGGAAGCTCACCTGCTGCAGCCGCGTGTCAGGGCGCGCGAACACCTCGCCGCAGAAGAGCTCGACCCCGTTGCGGGCCAGCACACGCTGCTGCTCCTCGTCCCGCACGCCGGTGGCGATGAGCTGGGCCCCCACGCGGGCGGCGAACCGCACCAGCAACTGCACCACCTCGACGGGGGTGACGTCGTCGCCGAGCGCGGCCACGAGCACGGGGTCGAGGCACAGATACTCCGGGTGCGCCTCGGCGATGAGTTCGAGCACGGTGAACTGGGCGCCGAGGCCGCTGACACAGAGCTGGAAGCCCAGCCCGTGGACGTCCTCGATCGTGCGCAGGGTGGAGGCCGTGTTGGCGCCCAGGTCGTCGGCGTCGATCTCGAACACCACGTGCTGGGGGACGAGCGTCTGGTTGAGCGAGTAGAACTCGCTCAAGGCGACGACCGCGGCGTTGGGCAGCTCGTTGGCGGCGCAGCCGAGGAAGAGCAGGTCGTCAGGCCGCAGACCGACCGCGGCGCTCACGGTGGCCTCACGGGCGGCGACGCCGTAGGAGGCCAGCACCTGGGAGCGCCGCGCGACGTCGAGCAGCACGTCGGGCAGCCGGAGCGGGGAGTAGAAGGGCCCGCGGACGGTGCTGCGATACCCGATCACCTCGCGCGCGCCGGGGTCGACCACCGGCTCGAAGAGCGGCTCGAGGTCGCCGCGGGCGATGCAGTCGGCCAGGATGCCCTCGAGATCGCGGTCGTAAACGGCCGCCTGCTCGTCGGCCGCCTGCATGGCGAGCGCCAGCCCGCGCTGCAGGTTCTGCTCGAACGTGAGCGTGTCGTCGGCGACCAGCACCGCCGAGCCGACCGACGGATGCACCCGGTCGTACACTCCCGGCGCGAGGTCGTTGAGCAGCATCGACTGCAGACGCTCGTAGACCCGGCGCGTCACGGCCACCAGATCGTCGTCGGCGATCACCGTGGCGGAGCGCGGCGGCGAGAGCAGCACGATGAAGGCGTCGTCGGTGAGCGTGAAGTCGCTGATCACGTCGAGGCGCCGCAATGCGTTGCCGACCATGCCCTCGAGGTTGGCGGCCACGGCGTCGAGGATCTCGGCGACGATACGCCAGCCGAACACGGGCTCGAGACGGCCGTAGTGGCCGAGGCTCACGTACAGGATCGCGACGCTGCCCCTGTCTTCGAGCTCGAGACGGATGGAGTCGGCGACCTGGTTGAGGGACGGCAGCCGGGTGGGACCGTCGCTCACCAGACCGCGCAGGGTCGTCTGCGCCTTGCGCAACGCCTCGTCGGTCGGACGCTCCACGCGGCTCACCCCCGGGGGGTCAGGTCGTCTTCTTCTCTTTGGGCCCGTCTCCGCTGGTGGAGGACCTGCCGGCGTCGGACTCGCCGTCGCTCGACGAGCCCTTGACGGAGGACGCCGCACCGTCCCGGGACCCGGCGTCCTTGCCCGTGCGGCGGCCGGAACCCTTGCCGTAGTCGGTGGTGTAGAAGCCGGAGCCCTTGAAGTGGATGGCGACCGGATGCAGGACCTTGCGCACGGCGCCGCCGCACGCCTCGCACTCCGTGAGCGGATCGTCGCTCATCTTCTGGAAGACCTCGTACAAGGCCCCGCACTCGTCACATCGGTATTCGTAGATCGGCACGCAGAAGCCCCCAGGCACGTCACAGGGGCCTGAGTGTAGCACAGGCCGGCGGCGCCGGGCCGCGTGGCCGGATCACGGCGCGAACGGGGGCAGGTGGCCGGCGACGATCGTATCGGGCGCCCAGTCGCGGATGCGCCGCCATGAGGCCAGCATCTCCCCGGCGCCCGGGCCCGCAGCGGTCATGGCGTCGAACTCCGCCCTTCCCGGACCGATGGTGTCGCCGCACAGCACGGTGACCCCATGCTGCGTCTCACAGGCGAGGCTGATGTGCCCCTCGCAGTGTCCCGGCGTGAGCACCCACTCGAGGCCCGGCGCGATCACGCCGGCGGTCCCGTCCAGGCGCTCCAGCGGACGCGATGCGAGCACGCCCTCGGCGAGGCGCCAGTACGGCGCCGCCGTCTCGCGGGCGTGGACCGCGACGGGCGCCGGGAGCGCGGCACAGCCGCCGACGTGGTCGAGGTGGGCGTGGGTGAGGACGACGAGGTCCACCCCGGCGGCCGGGATGCCGCACGCCTCGAGGGCGCGGAGCACGGGGTCGTTCTGCAGCGGCAGCCCCGGATCCACGACGACCGTCAGCGGGCCGCGCAGCAGCACGGTGTTGGGGAACGTGGTCATCCCGACCACGGGACGCCGGTCGCGGAGCCGGCGGTAGGCGACGAACGCCTCCGGCGACCTGTGCTCGGGCAGCACGTCGACGGCCCCGCCCTCCACGCTGAACACGAAGCGCGCCGTCGGGATGAGGATGTCGAGCTCCCAGGCCGCCACAGGCTCAGGCGGGCTCGGCGCCGGGTTCCTGCTCGTCGCGCGCGTACAGGAAGTCGACCTTGTCCAGGTTGAGGATGATGAACGGAGCCGCTTCGAGCAGGTCCTGGCTGCCCTTGTTGTAGATGCGGACCTTCGACAGGGTCAGCCGGCTGTCGCTGAAGGCGCGGATGTAGTCCGAGGGCCGCCGGGAGCTCGCCCGCTGGCCCACGCCGAAATGCGCGTTGCCGACGATCCGGAACTCCCCGATGTAGGCGACCACCTCGAGCTCCTTGAACCCGGGGTCCGGGCCGAGGGCCTCGAAGCCGGCACGGGCGTCATCCGTCATCGTCTCCTCCTCGTGTCGTGACTGCGGCCGGGCGCCGGTCGGTCCCCAGGGCACCCTGCGCATGCGGCGCGGGCTGGTCCCTCACCGCGCACGGCGTGCCGGCGAAGGCGCCGACGGCGCCCCGGCCGGAACGCACGGCGAGGCGCAGGCGCTCGACCGCCTCGCGGCGTGACTCGCCGCGTCGCGGCGCCAGCACCACGCCCAGCGCCGCGGCGACGACTCCTCCGAGGATCGGTCCGCGCCTCGCCATCGCACCACTTTATCTGGCCGGCGCTACTTGCGGAACACCAGCTTCCCGTCGGCCACCTCGACCCGGATGCGATCGCCCTCCTCGAACCGGCCGCCGAGCAGCTCGCGCGAGAGCGGGTTCTCGATGAGCCGCTGGATGGCGCGCTTGAGCGGCCGGGCGCCCCACTGCGGGTCGTACCCGGCCTCGACCACCGACCGACGCGCCTCGTCCGAGACCTCGAGCTCCATGCCCTGGCCCTCGACCAGCCGACGCACGTGCGTCAGGAGCAGCTCGACGATCTGCTCGAGTTCCTCGCGCCCCAGGCTGTGGAACACGATCGTCTCGTCGATGCGGTTGAGGAACTCCGGCCGGAAGGTCTGGCGCAGCGCGCCCATGAGCCGCTCCTCGACGGCGTCGTGGTCGCGCCGCAGGGCCTCCGCGTCGGGGATGAGCTCCGAGCCGACGTTGCTGGTCATGATGACCACGGTGTTCTTGAAGTCGACCGTGCGGCCCTTGTTGTCGGTCAGCCGGCCGTCGTCCAGCACCTGCAGGAGCATGTTGAACACGTCGGGGTGGGCCTTCTCGATCTCGTCGAAGAGCACGACGCTGTAGGGCCGCCGGCGGACGGCCTCGGTGAGCTGGCCGCCCTCCTCGTAGCCGACGTAACCGGGGGGCGACCCGACCAGGCGGCTCACGGAGAACTTCTCCATGTACTCGCTCATGTCGAGCCGCACCATCGCCGCCTCGTCGTCGAAGAGGAACTCCGCCAGCGCCCGGGCGAGCTCGGTCTTGCCGACACCGGTCGGACCGAGGAAGAGGAACGAGCCGATCGGACGCCGCGGGTCCTTGAGCCCCGCCCGCGCCCGACGCACCGCCTCGGAGACGGCCACCACGGCCTCGTGCTGGCCGATCACCCGGCGATGCAGCCGCTCCTCCATCTTGAGGAGCTTGTCCGCCTCCTCCTCCTTCATGCGCTGCACGGGGATGCCGGTCCACTGGCTGACGATCTCGGCGATGTCGTCGCCGTCGATGGTCGCCTCGGCGATGCCCTTGTCCGCCAGCCACGCCTCCTTGGCGGTCACGAACGTGTGCTGGATCTTGTCGGTCTGCTCCTTGAGCTGCGCGGCGCGCTCGTAATCCTGCTCCTCCACCGCGGCGGCACCCTCGCGCGTCAGCTCCTGCAGGCGCCGCTCCATCTCGCGCAGGTCGGGCGGCAGCATGGTCGCCTCGATGCGCATCTTGCTGGCCGCCTCGTCCAGCAGGTCGATCGCCTTGTCGGGCAGGAAGCGGTCGCCGATGTAGCGGTCGCTGAGCACGGCCGCCTCGCGGATCGCCTCGTCGGTGATCTTGACCTTGTGGTGGGCCTCGTACTTGTCGCGCAGACCGGTGAGGATGGCGACGGTCTCGTCCACCGTCGGCTCGCCCACGAGGATGGGCTGGAAGCGACGCTCCAGGGCGGCATCCTTCTCGATGTCCTTGCGGTACTCGTCGAGCGTCGTCGCGCCGATGCACTGCAGCTCGCCGCGCGCCAGCATCGGCTTCATCATGTTGCTCGCGTCCATGGCGCCCTCGGCCGCGCCGGCGCCGACCACGGTGTGCAGCTCGTCGATGAAGAGGATCACGTCCCTGGAGCGCTGGATCTCGTCGAGGGCGCCCTTGAGCCGCTCCTCGAACTCGCCCCTGTACTTGGCCCCGGCGACCATGCCGCCGAGATCGAGCGCGAGCACGCGCTTGTCGCGCAGCGGTTCGGGGACGTCGCCGTCCACGACCTTCTGCGCCAGCCCTTCGGCGATGGCCGTCTTGCCCACGCCCGGCTCGCCGATCACGACCGGGTTGTTCTTGGTCCGGCGGCTGAGCACCTGGATCACACGCTTGATCTCGTCGTCGCGGCCGATCACGGGGTCGAGCTTGTCGTCCCGCGCCAGCGCCGTGAGGTCACGAGTGTACCTGTTCAGCATGCTCTCGCCGGTGGCCTGGCCCTCGTAGTCCACGCCGCCGGCGCGGATCTGCTGGAGGGCCCGCATGATGCCCTCCTCGGTCACACCGAGGTCGCGCAGCGTGGCGCCGCCGGGGCCGTCGCCCTCGAGCAGGATGCCGAGCAGCA
Source organism: Actinomycetota bacterium (assembly GCA_012719015.1). Classification (GTDB taxonomy): domain Bacteria; phylum Actinomycetota; class Thermoleophilia; order UBA2241; family UBA2241; genus CAIXSE01. The sequence continues at coordinate 3,137 of JAAYBE010000049.1, read as the reverse complement.
GGTGCTCCGTGCCGACGAAGGCGTCGCCCATGCTCTGGGCGCGCTGGCCGGCGATGTCGAGGGCGGCCTTGGCGCGCGGCGTCAGGTAGAGCTGGTCGCCGCCGCCCGGGCCGCCGACACGGCCGGCTCCGGCGGTCTGCAGGTAGTGGTTGGCGCGCGCCATGGCGGTGCCCTTGTCCACGCCGAGCAGGTTGAAGACCTGCTCGACGACCCCGCCGGGCAGGCTGAGCACGCCGATCAGCAGGTGCTCGGTGCCCAGCTGGTTGCCGGGCCCGCGGCGTACGATGCCCTGCGCCGTCTCGAGCGCTTCGCGCGCCCGTTCCGAGAATCTGTCCATGTCCATAAGGTCCCTCGCTCACTCCGGACGTCCGTGCGGACGTCGCGTCTTCTCCTCGTACCGCCGGCGGAGGCAGGCCAAGACCCGCTGCGCCGCGCCCGCACGGCCGCGGTCGACCGGCTCAGGCGTGGCGACGGCGGCGGCCGATGTGCACGACCTGGGCGCGGCTCACCGGCACCAGGTCCCTGCGGTGGGACTGCTCGATGCGCTCGACCTCCCGGCGCATGGCCTCGGCGGCCTCGTCCAGGCGCTCCTGGAGCGTCTCCATCTGGACCCGCATCGCCTCGAGCTGCTGCTCCATGGCGAGGACCCGCTCCACACCGGCCAGATTGAGCCCCAGCTCGGTGAGCTCCTGGATGCGCCGCAGCCGCTCCACGTCGCGCTCCGAGTAGCGGCGCGTCCGGCCGGCCGTCCGCTGCGGACTCACCAGCCCGCGCCGCTCGTACAACCGCAACGTCTGCGGGTGCATGCCGGCGAGCTCCGCCGCCACGGAGATCATGAAGAGCGGTCTGTCGCTGTCGTTGTCCTGTCTCATGTCCGGTCTCCGCCGTCAGCCCCGCCGTTCAGTCGGTCGTGGAGCGCGGGTCGGGGAGCGTCGCCGCCAGCTTCTCGAACAGCTGCTTCTGCTCCCTGGTCAGTTTGGCCGGGATCGTCACCCGCAGCTTGACCAACAGGTTGCCGTGGCCGCCCTTGAGCTTGGGCATGCCCTTGCCGCGCAGACGCAGACAGCGTCCGTCCTGGCTGCCGGCCGGGACCTTGAGCGACACGCGGCCGCCGCCCGGGGTCGGGACCTTGACCGTCGCGCCGAGCGCGGCCTCCGCCACCGTCACGGGGACGTCGACGACGAGGTCGTCGCCGCGTCGCACGAACAGCTCGTCGGTCTCGACGCGCACGCGCACGTACAGATCGCCGGCAGGACCTCCGCGGAGCCCGGCCTCGCCCTTGCCCTTGATGCGGATCCTGCTGCCGTCCTTGACCCCCGCCGGGATCTTGACGTTGTAGCGCCGCGTCCTCGTCTGCACGCCCGTGCCGTGACAGGTCGCGCAGGGCTGCTCGATGATCGTGCCCTGCCCGTGACAACGGGGGCAGGGCTCGCTGAGCGCGAACGGGCCCTGGTTACGGGCCACCATGCCGCGCCCCTGGCACTCGGGGCACACCTTGGGGGTTGTCCCCGGCTTGGCGCCGCTGCCGTGGCAGGTGACGCACGTGTCCTGCTTCTCCACCGGCACGCGCACGGTCACGCCGTGCAGCGCGTCGTCGAACGAGACGGTGACGTCGGCCTGCAGGTCGGCGCCCCGCTCCGACTGCCGGCGGCGGCCGCGGCCGGGTCCCGCCCCGCCGAACAGGTTGCCGAGGAGGTCGCCGAGGTCGCCCATCTCGAACTGGGCACCCCCGCCCTGCGACTGCCACTGCTGGAAGATGCGCGGGTCGAACCCCTGGGCGCCGCCGGCGCCCGGCCGGAAGCCGCCGCCCGGCCCCGCGCCGAAGGCGCCGAGCCGGCTCAGCTCGTCGTACTGCTTGCGCTTCTCGGGGTCGGAGAGTGTCTCGTAGGCCTGGTTGACCTCCTTGAACTTGTCCTCCGCCGCCTTGTCGCCCGGGTTCTTGTCAGGGTGATACTGCCGCGCCAGCTTGCGGAAGGACTTCTTGATCTCGTCCTGGGAGGCGTTCTTCGAGACGCCCAGGGTCTGATAGTAGTCAGCCATCTCCGCCCGTTCAGCCGGCCACGATGACCTTGGCCGGCCGCAGCAGCTTGCCGTGCAGCAGGTAGCCCCGCTCGAGCACCTGCGTCACCACTCCTTCGTCGTGCTCGTCCGACGGCTGCGCCATGATGGCCTCGTGGTACTCGGGGTCGAATGTCGTGCCGGGCTGGACCTCGATCTCCTCCAGGCCGTGCCCGGCGAGGGTGCCGTGGAGCTGGTCGGCCACCAAGGCGATGCCGGCCAGGAACTGGCTCTCCTCATGCCCGTCGGCGGCGTCGAGCGCGCGGTCCAGGTTGTCCATGACCGGCAGCAAGGACTCGACCACCGTCTCCGCGGCGCGCAGACGCAGCTCTTCGTTGTCCCGCCGCACGCGCTTGCGGTAGTTGTCCCACTCCGCCTTGAGCCGGCGCAGATGATCGAGGTAGTCGTCACGTTCGCGCGTGACCGCGGCGAGGTCGTCGGCGTCCGCCTGGGCCTCGCCGTCGGCGACCTGTGCCGCCTCGGCCTCGGCCGACGCCTCGGCGGCCTGCGCGGCCGCCGCCGCGGCGGCCTCGTCGGCCGACGCGCGCTTGCGTTCCTGTCTCGAGTGCTTCCTGTCCGTCATGTCCGTTTCTCTGTGTCGGTCTCGTCGGGCGTCCTCCGGACGCCCCGTCGGCCTCCGCCGGAGGGCGCCGGCGGGGCGGCGGCGCTGCGCCCCCGCCCCGCCGGACCCCGGCGACCGGCGCTCAGTCCTCGGAGCCTGCCGCCGTGGTCTCCACCGTCTTCTTGGCCTTGACCTCGATACGCTTCGGCTTCTCCTCCTCGACCTTGGGTACGGTCACGGTGAGGATGCCGTCCTCGTAGCCGGCCTGGATCTCGTCGGCCTTCACGCCCTGTGGAAGGGCGAGGGCACGCTGGAAGCTCCCGAAGCGGCGCTCCACGCGGTAGTACCGCTCGTCCTCGACCTTCTCCTCGAACTTGCGCTCGCCCTTGATGGTGAGCACGTTGTCCTCGACCTCGATCTCGATGTCGTCCGGGTCCATGCCGGCGAGCTCGGCCTTGAGCACGACGGCGTCCTTCTTGTCGAAGACGTCCACCGCCGGCAGCCAGCTCTCCTGACG
>JAAYBE010000005.1 GCA_012719015.1 Actinomycetota bacterium | reverse complement strand
TTCTTCATCGCCGTGGAGGAAGACGGCCGGCTCGCCATCTTCAGCGGCCTGCCGGCCGAGGTGGGCCCGGTGCCGCTGCACGCCGTCTACCGGCGCAGCGTGGTCGCCTACGACTCGCTCTCCCCGGCGGCCCGGACGCTCGTCGACCAGCGGCGCCTGCGCGGTCGTCAGGACGCGCTGGGCGTCTCCGAGCAGCTCGGGATGTGGCCGTGAGCCGGCGCAACCAGGAACTGCTCTTCCTCCTGCTCGCCGGCGCGGTGAGCACGATGGCCTACGTCTCCGTCTACGCGAGCCGGTTCCGCGAGATCGACACCGTGGCCGTGGTCCACGCCCTCGCCTTCGTCGGTATCTTCCTGCTGCTCCACATCGTGGAGCGTCTCCTCCTGCCCCAGGCCGACCCGTTCCTGCTGCCGCTGACCGCGCTGCTCGTCGCCGTGGGCCTCACCGAGATCTTCCGCATCAAGCCGGCGCTGGCGCTCGTCCAGGGCCAGTGGCTGCTCGTCGGCGCCGGTCTGTTCATCGCCACCGTGGTCCTGGTGCGCGACCACATGAGGCTCGACCGCTACCGCTATCTCGTCGGGGCGGTCGGCCTGGCGCTGCTGGTGGCCACCATCGTCGTCGGCACCACCGTGCGCGGCGCCAGGCTCTGGATCCACGCCTTCGGGTTCAGCATCCAGCCGTCGGAGTTCGCCAAGCTCGCCATCGTCGTCTTCCTCGCCGGGTACCTGGACGACAAGAAGGTGCTGCTCTCGGTGCCGCAGCGGCACCTGCTCGGCGTGCCGGTGCCCGCCTTCAAGTACTTCGGGCCGCTGCTCGTGATGTGGGCCCTGTCGTTGGCCATGCTGGTCTTCATGAAGGACTTCGGCATGGCGCTGCTCTTCATGTCCATCTTCGTGGCGCTGATGTACATGGCCACCGCGCGTGGTGTGTACGTGCTCGCCGGCGCCGGGCTGTTCGCCGCCGCCGGCGCCATCGCGCTGAACGTCGTCCCCCACGTGCAGGACAGGTTCCGCGTCTGGCTCGACCCGTGGCCGTACGCGGAGACGACCGGCTACCAGCTCCTGCAGTCGCTGTTCACCATCGCCGACGGCGGCATCCTCGGCGCCGGCATCGGTCGCGGCTACCTGCTGTTCCCCGACAAGTCGCCGGTGGTGCCCGACCTGCAGACCGACTTCATCTTCACCGCCGTCGCGAACGAGATGGGGCTGCTCGGCGCGGTCGGCGTCATCCTCGTCTACCTGCTCTTCGTGTGGTGCGGCTTCCGGATCGCCGTGTACGCGCCCGACGGCTTCTCCAAGCTCCTGGCCGCCGGTCTGGCCGCCGCTTTCGCCCTGCAGACCTTCATCATCATCGGCGGCGTCACCCGTGTGATCCCCCTCACCGGCATCACGCTCCCGTTCGTGAGCTACGGCGGCAGCTCCATCACCGCCAACCTGATGCTCGTCGCGCTCCTGCTCATGGTCAGCAACCGCACCAACATCCTGCGCGGGGGCACCGAACTGGAGCGGCGCAGGCTCGCGGAGAGGGGGTGAGGGGATGAACCGCGCCATGTCCCGCGTGTTCACCGTGGCGGCCCTGCTGTTCGTCGTCCTCGTGGTCAACCTCACCTGGCTGATGGCGGTGCGGGCCGACTGGTTCCGGGCGCGGCCCGAGAACAAGCGCAGCATCGCCAAGGAGATGAAGATCAAGCGCGGCGACATCCTCGGCTTCGACGGGTCGGTCATGGCCGGCACGGTCCGGCGTTCCGGCTACTACCACCGTGCGTATCCCGGCGGCACGCTGGCGCCGCAGCTCATCGGGTACGACTCGGTGCGCTACGGCCGCTCCGGCATCGAGGCCCGGTTCAACGACGAGCTGACCGGGCAGGCCACCGGCCTGGGCGTGCAGAACTGGGTCGACAAGCTGCTCGGCCGGCGCCCCAAGGGCGCCCACCTCAAGCTCACCATCGTCCCCGACGTGCAGAGGGTCGCGCAGGCGGAACTGGACGGCAAGAAGGGCGCCGTCGTCGCTCTCGATCCCACCACCGGCGCCCTCATCGCCTCGGCGTCGGCGCCGAGCTACGACCTGTCCGGCCTCGAGGACCACTGGGCGAGACTGAGCGAGGACCCGGGGGCGCCGCTGCTCAACCGTCCCACCCAGGGCCTCTACGTGCCGGGTTCCTCCTTCAAGGTCGTCACCGCCTCCGGCGGCCTCGACAGCGGCAAGGTCACCCCGCAGACGAAGTTCGTCGACACCGGCACGTACGTCGTGTTCGGCGGCAAGGTCACCAACTACGGCGGCGCCGTGTACGGACCCAACGACTTCACCACGGCGATGACGCTCTCGATCAACACCACGTTCGCCAAGGTCGGCAACCGGCTGGGGCGCACGCGTCTGATCGCGAGCGCCGAGCACTACGGCTTCTACCAGACACCGCCGCTGGAGCTGCCGGCCGGCGAGGTGGTGCCGAGCGGCCGGTACGGCAAGAAGGGCCTGCTCAAGCCGGACGCGTTCATGGACCCGCTGGACGTGGCCTGGGCGGCGTGCGGGCAGGAGAAGATGCTGGCGACGCCGCTGCAGATGGCGCTGGTGGCCGGCGGCGTCGCCAACGGCGGCCGGGTCATGAAGCCGTATGTGGTGCAGGAGGTCGTGGCG
>JAAYBE010000048.1 GCA_012719015.1 Actinomycetota bacterium | reverse complement strand
CCTTACAAGCAGGGGGTCGCTGGTTCAAATCCAGCATCGCCCACCACTCTCCGGCGCAGCTTCCCGCAGCCCGTCTCGACGACGGGGAACGAACCGCGGCGGTCGCCGCCCCGTCTCCCGGTCGACGAGGTCGACCGGAGGAGCATGGTCATGAAGGATGTGTGCACGATGCGCGGCCGGCGGGCCAGAGGGGCGACGACGTGGTGGCCGCGTGCGCTCCTGATCGCCGTGCTGCTGGGCCTGGGCTGTGCTGCGGCGTTCCTCGCCGGCTGCGGCAGATCCGTGCCGCCGCTGGAGGGCACCTCATGGAGGCTCACGGCCTGGTCCGTCAGCGCCCAGGATCCGGGCGATCTCACCATCACCGCCGCGTTCGCGGACGGGCGCATCAGCGGATCCTCGGCCGTCAACCAGTACGGCGGTCCCTACAGCGCGGGTGAAGACGGGTCGTTCTCGGTGGGCGAGCTGGCGAGCACGATGATGGCGGGCCCTGAGCCCCAGATGCGGGCAGAGAGCGCCTACATCGCGCTGCTGGACGCGGCCGCCAGGTACGAAGTGACCGGAGACTCCCTCACGCTCTTCGACGCGGACGGCAACGAGTCGCTCGTCTTCACGGCCGCCGACCGGTGAGACGCCGCGGGGCGGCGGGCGGCGGACCGCTCCGGTGAGATAGGGTACGCGCATGACCGTGCCCGCGGACACGACGCCTCCGGCCCCCGCCCCCGACGGTGCGGACGAGGGCGGCGCGCAGGCGGCGCGGGAGCGCCAGTCGCACGTGCGCCACGAGCTGCGCGCGCCGTTGGCCGTCATCTATCCGCTGCTGTCGCTGCTCGTCGACGGAGAGAGCGGGGCGCTGAGCCCGCAACAGCGCGAGCACCTCGTCGTGCTCGAGCGCAACGTCGAGCGCCTCGAGGCTCTTGTGACGGGCGTCGTCGACAGCGGCTGGTCGGACTGTTCTGCCGCGCCCGCGAAGCGCGAGCAGATCTCCCCGCTCGACCTCGCGGAGAGCGTGGCCGCCCTGCGGCGTCTCGACCGTTCAGGCGGTCCCGCCGTGATCGTGAAGCGGGCGGCGCCACCGACCCCGAGGGCATGGGCCGACGCCGACGATGTGCGTCAGATCGTCGCGGCGCTCATCCGCAACGCCACGACGTACACGCCGTCGAGCGGCCTGGTGAGCGTCTCCATGGCGCCCGCGGACGACTCCGGCACGGTGACGCTAGAGGTGGCGGACACGGGGCCGGGCATGTCGCCGGAGGAGCTGGCGCGGGCCTTCGAGTTCGGGTTCCGGGGAGAGGCGGCGACGCGGGTCAAGGCGCCGGGCCTCGGCATCGGGCTCTGGGTCTGCCGCCGCCTCGCGGAGCGCAGCGACGGCCTCCTCGCACTGGCGAGCGAGCCGGGCGGGGGCGTTCGGGCCACGCTTACGCTGCCGGCCGCCGCTTCGTGAGATAGAGTAGCGCGTGCCCCGGCGGGGCCGTGCCGACGACCGTGGAGGAAGATCTGGCAGCCAGCACGTCGACCTACCGAGAGCGTCGCACCCCACCCGACCGGGCGCCGCGCACGCTGTTCGTCACGAACGACTTCCCGCCGCGTATCGGCGGCGCCCAGTCGTACTACTGGGGCGTCATCCGCACCCTCGACCCATCCGAGGTCGCGATCCTCGCCCCGGCCCACATCGACGCGGCCGCTTTCGACGCCACCCATCCCTACACCGTGGTGCGTGCGTCCACGTCCGTGCTGTGGCCGACCGACGCCATGCTGCACACGGTGGAGCAGATGGCCGAGCGGGAGGGCGCGGAGCTCATCCAGCTCGGTCATCCGCTGCCGGCCGGCCTGATCGGCCCTCGGTTGCGGCGGCGGCGCGGCATCCCCTACGTCGTGTTCCTGGGCGGCGCCGAGGTCACGCTGCCCGGTGTCGTCCCCGGCGTGAACAACCTGCTGCGGCACGTGCTGGGCAACGCAGCGATGCTGCTCGCCGTGAGCGATTACACCGCCGCCGAGGCCCGCAAACAGACCGGCGGCTGCGTGCCGGCCGAGGTCCTTCGGCCGCCGCTGCCCGTCGACGACTTCGTCCCGGCTGCCGGAGACGAGGCCGCCAGTCTGCGGGAGCGGTTCGGGATCGACGGCCAGGTGGTCGTCTGCGTGGGGCGCCTGGTCCCGCGCAAGGGCCAGGACAAGCTCATCGAGGCGCTCGCCCTGTTGCGCAGCGAGTTCCCCCGGCTGCACCTGGTGATCATCGGCGAGGGCAGGCTGGCCACGGGCCTGTACGACCGCGCCCAGCGACTCGGCGTCGGCGAGCGCGTGCACCTCACCGGGCCGCTGGCCGACGAAGCGATGAAAGAGTGGTTGCGCGCCGCCGACCTGTTCGCCTCCCCGTGTCGCAGCCGCTGGGGAGGTCTGGAAGTCGAGGGCTTCGGGATCGTGTTCGCCGAGGCGGCGCTCGCCGGTCTGCCGGTCATCGCCGGCCATTCGGGCGGCGCGCCTGAGGCGGTCAGCCACGGAGAGACGGGCCTCGTGGTCGACGGGCGCTCGGCTCAGCGCGTCGCCGCCGCCCTCGCCGCGATCCTGCGTCGGACGGTCGACGAGCGTCGGACGATGGGCGCCAAGGGACGCGAGCTGGCCTTGGCGCGGCACACCCCGGCCGTCGTCGGCGAGCGCTACCGCGATCTGCTGCGCCGGGCGGCCGCGCGGTGAGGCGTGCCGGGGACGGCCGCCGTTTCGGCGCGCTCCGTGCGCTCGCCTTCGCCGGGCTCGCCTGCGCGGCCGGCAGCATCCCCACCGGCAGACTCGTGACGCGGGCCCTGACCGGCCGTCGGCTTGAGGATCTGGGCGACGGCAAGGCGGGCTCGTCCAACGTCGCTCACAGCGTGGGCTGGAGGGCCGGCGCGGTCGTGCTGGCACTGGACGCGCTCAAAGCGTACGCGCCGGCGGCCACCGCGCGGCGCGCCGGCGCCGGCGACGGGGTTGTGGCGCTGACCGGCATCTCCGCCGTCGAGGGTCACATCGTCTTCGTCAAGGGCCGCGGCGCCGCCTCCGCCCTCGGCGCCGCCTTCGCCATGGACCCGGCGATGATGGCGGTCGGCTGTATCCCGCTCGTGGGCGGCAGCCTGCTGCGCCGGCACGCGCAGGCGGTGGCCGTGACGGCGCTCGCGCTGCCGTTCATCAGCCTCGCGTTGCATCGTAGTCCGCGTCGCGCACTGGGGCCGCTCGTGCTCGTGACCGCGTTGTTCGCGGCGCGCCTCGCCGGATCCGGAGGCGCACCGTTCCCCAGCTCCCGAACAGTCCTCTGGAACCGGTTCTGGCTGGACCGCGACGAGCGCTGAGGATGGGGTCGCCGTGCGCGTAGGGCTGGTGTCGCCGTACTCCTGGACGATCCCCGGCGGGGTCAACCAGCACGTCGAGCAGCTCGCCGAGGAGCTCGAGGAGCGTGGCCACGAACCGTGGATCATCGCGCCCGTCGGCGCGGTCACGCCGGCCCGCCGCGCCGTGCACAGCCATCGGCAGACGATGGCCGAGCGCTTCATTCCCATGGGTCTCGCCGTCCCGGTGCCGAGCAACGGATCGCTGGCCTATCTCAACTTCTCGCCCAAGATCCTCGCACGCATGGACCGCGCCGTCCGTTACGGACGGTTCGACGTGCTACATGTCCACGAGCCGGCCACGCCCCTGGTCTCGGGGCTCGCCGTGCTCATGGCGACCTCCCCCGTGGTCGGCACGTTCCACGCCGCGCTCGACGCGTCGCTCGTCTACGATGCTTTCCGGCCTGTGGTGGCGACGGCGATGCGCCGGCTGGACGTGCGCATCGCCGTGAGCGAGGCGGCCCGGGCCTTCCCCCAGAGCAGGTTCCCGGGGTCGTTCCGCATCATCCCCAACGGAGTGCCGGTGGAGATGTTCGCGCCGGCCGTGGGGGCCGCCAAGGTGCGCGGGCGGATCGTGTTCATCGGGCGCGCCGAGCGGCGCAAGGGGCTCGGCGTGCTGCTCCGCGCGTTCACGCTCCTGCGCCGTCGCATGCCCCACGCGACGCTGGTCGTGGCCGGCGCCACCCGGCGCCAGGCTTTGGAGGCCGACCACGACGGCAGCGACCTGCCCGTGGACATGACGGGCGTCGAGGCGCTGGGGTGGGTGGACGACGCCGAGAAGATGACGCAGCTCGCCCTGGCGGAGGTCGCCTGTGCGCCGTCGCTGGCGTCGGAGAGCTTCGGCATCGTGCTGGCCGAGGCCATGGCCGCCGGCGTCCCGGTCGTCGCCTCCGACCTGCCGGGGTACCGTGCGGTGCTGCGCGACGGGCGGGCCGGGCGGCTCACGCCGCCGGGCGACCCGGTCGCCCTGGCCGGCGCGCTCCAGTCCCTGCTGCAGGACGAGGAGGAACGCCGGCGCCTCGCGGAGGCAGGGCTCGCCGCCGCCGCCGAACTCTCCTGGAGCCGCATCGCCGGCAGGATCATCGCCGCATACGAGGACGCCCTGGCGGCGCCGGGCGAGCGCGGCGTGCACGGCCTGCCGGGCCGGCCGTGGTTCGGCCGCGCCGTCCTCGACTACACCGTCTGGGCACTGCGCAGCGGCCACTCACACCGCCGCGCCGTGAGAGGGCACGGCCCGCGCCCCGGCTGACGCCGCTTCACCGTCGCTTTGTCGGGTGTCAGGCCGTGTGCTAGACTTCCGAGTCGTTGCCCCACGGCCGGTCGCGCGATGACCGGCCGTCGGTGTCCTTTCGCGGGGGGCGTAGCTCAGCTGGTTAGAGCGCCGGCCTGTCACGCCGGAGGCCGCGGGTTCGAGTCCCGTCGCTCCCGCCACTCGCCACCGGGGTCCTGCGGCCCCTTCCCGCCGCGACTCGTGCGTCAGTCCATCCCGTGCTGCTTGAGCAGTCTGACGGTGAGGTTCGCCAACCGCGCCTGCCACTTGACGCGTCCCGGCTCGACAAGGTGCCAGTTGTCGACGAAGTCCGCGCTCACCAGGGGGATCGACGGAAGCCAGTTCACCCAGTCGATCCCGTACTCCCGACAGATCCGCTGGCACGCGACGCGGTAGCGGCGGCGAGGTACGTCCATGCGGCGCCCGACGACGCGCTGATTGACCGGCAGGTTGAGGAGCACCGGATGGAATCCACGGTCGATGCAGAGCGCGACGAGCTCCTCGAGCTTCGCGTCGTTGCGGGCGAACCTGGCCTTGAACACCGGGTGCCGCCGGCGGAGCCAGTCCGTCACCATGGCGCTCTTCCACTGGTCAGAGAGCACGTGGGCAGCGCGGAACCGATGTGGATCGTAGGCCGAGATGCGCGGCTTCACCTGCGGGAGCTTGTGGGCGCCCTTGCCGGTGTACCTTCCGACGTTGACGCCGATGATCACGATTGACGGCGCCTCCGGCAACAGCCGCAACAAGCGGATGTTGTCGTCGTAGGTCTGACTGGCGGCGCCGAGGCCGAAGGCGAGCGTCTGCGGTCCGCCCCGGGCTACGATCTGCGCGCGCCAGCTCTTCTCGCTGACGATGCACTCGCGTGCCGCCGACCCCCCCAGCAGGTAGACGAGCGGACGCTTCGGCGAGCGGCCGGACATGTAGCCGGCCACCTGCGCCACGTGCCGCCAGTCATCGCCCGCCTTGAACCTGGCGGCGGCAGACGGCGCGGACAGCAGGGCGTCGACGCAGAAGCACAGGGTGATGAGGAGGCAGAGCACGGCGCTTCGGCTCAACGAGTGAGGCGCCGCGCCGCGCATCGACCTGAGGACTCGACTCATTCCGACCTTCATGTGAGACCCTCCCGAAGGTGTGTCCGGCGATCCCTGCGGCAGAGCCCACCGTACACGCGACCGCGGCGCGGGGGAAACGGCGGGCCCGCGGCGGCCGGTCCCGGCGCGTGCGCCCGCGACGGCCGGGCGCCGGCTCAGGCCGGCAGCTGTGGGCCGGCCGCGGCGACCGCGGGCGAGACCCGGCCGGCGAAGGACTCGAAGTTGGCCGCGAACTGCTCCGCCAGTCTCGCCGCCCGCCGCGCGTGCTCCTCCGGGTCGCTCCAGGTGGAGCGGGTGTCCAGCAGCTCGGCCGGTACGCCCGGACACGACAACGGCACCTCCACCTTGAAGACCGGGTCGGCCAGCTTGGGCACGTCGTCCAGCGCTCCCTCGAGCGCGGCCTTGAGCAGGCTGCGCGTGATCTCGATGGGCATGCGCCGGCCGGACTCGCAGCCGCCGCCCGACCAGCCGGTGTTGACCAGCCAGCACTGCGTGCGGCTGACGCGCAGGCGCTCGGCCAGCATGTCGGCGTAGACCACGGGTTCGCGCGGCATGAACGGCGCGCCGAAGCAGGCGGAGAACGTCGGCGTGGGTTCGACGCAGCCCGCCTCGGTGCCGGCCACCTTGGCGGTGAAGCCGGAGAGGAAGTGGTAGCTCGCCATCTCGGGCGTCAGTCGCGAGATGGGCGGCAGGACCCCGTAGGCGTCGCAGGCGAGCAGGAAGACGTTACGCGGCATGCCGCCCAGGCCGGTCTCGACGGCGCCCGGGATGTGGCTCACCGGATACGTGGCGCGCGTGTTCTCCGTGATCGAGCCGTCGTCCCAGTCGATCGCCCGGGTCAGCGGGTCGATGATCACGTTCTCGAGGATCGACCCGAAGCGGATGGCGTTGAAGATCTGCGGCTCGTGCTCCTCCGACAGGCGGATGACCTTGGCGTAGCAGCCGCCCTCGAAGTTGAAGACGCCGTGGGCGCTCCAGCCGTGCTCGTCGTCGCCGATGAGGCGGCGGGTGGGGTCGGCGGACAACGAGGTCTTGCCGGTGCCGGAGAGGCCGAAGTAGAGGGCCACGTCGCCCTTCACGCCGGCCGTCGCCGAGCAGTGCATCGGCAGCACGTCACGGGCGGGCAGAAGGTAGTTCATGGTCGTGAAGAGGGACTTCTTGGTCTCTCCGCCGTACATGGTGCCGAGGATGAGGATGAGGCGACGGCTGAAGCTGATGCCGACGAACGCCTGCGAGGGCCGGTCGCCACCGCCGCCGTTCTCCCCCTCGGGGCGCGCGTCCACTGGCAGCTCACCGCAGTTGATCAGCGTGAAGGCCGGATCGAAGCCCTCGAGGTCGATGGGCTCCGGCCGCACGAACAGCGTGTGCGCGAAGAGCCCGTGCCAGGAGGCCCGGGAGACGACGCGGATCGGCGTGCGGTAGTTGGGATCCGTGCCGATGAACCCGTCGAACACGTAGACCTCGCGACGGCGCAGGTAGTCGCTGACCCGCCGCACCTGGCGGTCGAAGAACTCCGGCGTGCACGGCTGGTTGACGCCGTTCCAGGCGACGTCGGCGGCCTCCGGCTCGTCGACGATGTAGCGGTCGGCCGGCGAGCGGCCGGTGCGTTCGCCGGTCGTGACCACCAGGGCGCCGTTGGCGGCGAAGATGCCTTCGCCCCGGGCGAGCGACCGGGCGATCAACTCCGGCGCCGGCAGGTTCCTGTGCAGCGGGCCGACTGTGATGTCGGCCTCGGCGAGCCCCGCGCGCACAGCTGGTTCGTCCATGCGTCTCCTCCTCGAGCGCATGAGTCTATCGTCTTCGCCCGTGGAGGCGCACGCCGAGGCGGGTCGGACCCCTTCCCGGCCCGGGAGGCAGCACGGTGGCCCGGGCGCAGAAGGGCAGGGGCGGCGTCCCGGCGGTGGGACGCCGCCCCGCCGTGGCACCCGGTGTCTGGCCGGACCCGGGCGTCTTCGGGATGCTGCCGCGGTCAGCCCAGCGGGCCGACCTCCGCCTCGACGGCGTCGAGGATCTCGCCGGACTCGACCAGTGCGGCCATCTCGTTGTGGTCGGGGAACAGCGGCCGGTCGACGTCGAGGTGGGCGACGTGCCGGCGGATGACCTCCTTGGCCTTGCGCACACCGACGCCCGGGGTGAAGTCGCGGAAGTCGAGCGCCTGTGCGGCGGCCATGAACTCGATGCCCAGCACCGCGTGGGCGTTCTCCAGGATCTGCCGGTTCTTGAGCGCGGTGTTCATGCCCATGGACACGAAGTCCTCCTGGTCGGCCGCCGCGGGGATGCTCATGGTCGCGGCCGGCGCCGCGAGGATGCGCTGCTCGGTGATGAGCATGTCGGCGGTGTACTGGCTCAGCATGAGGCCGCTGTAGAAGCCCGGGTTCGGCGTGAGGAAGTCGGGCAGACCCTGGCTGGTCGCCGGGTTCTCGAGCCGGTTCAGGCGCCGCTCGCTGAGCACGCTGACCATGGTGATGGCCTGGCCGACGAGCTCCATCGGCAGGCTGACCGGTGTACCTTGGAAGTTGGCGCCGGTGAGCGTCAGCTTCTCCTCCGGCACCCAGATGGGGTTGTCGCCGACGCCGTTCAGCTCGATCTCCACCTGGCTGCGGGCCCACTTGAGCGCATCGTGCGCGGCGCCGATGACCTGCGGCGTGGACCGCATGGAGTAGGCGTCCTGCACCTTGGTCTTGATCTTGCCGGTGGCCAGGTCGCTCTCGGCGATGCAGGCGCGGATGGCGGCGGCGCTGCGCACGGCCCCCGGGAACCCGCGCAGCTCGTGCAGCCTGGCGTTGTACGGCTTGAGGTTGGCGAGCAGCGCCTCGAGGCTCATGGCGGCGGCGATCTCGGCCTGCCTGAGCCAGCGGTCGGCGTCGTGACAGAGCAGGGCGCTCATCGCCGTGAGCACGTTGCTGCCGTTGATCGCGGCCAGGCCGTCGCGCGCCTCCAGCCCCGGGACGGGGATGCCGGCGCGCTCGAGAGCCTCCCGGCTCGGCATGCGCTCGCCCTGGTAGAGGGACTCGCCCTCGCCCATCATGACGAGCGCCATCTGGGCCATCGGGGCGAGGTCGCCGCAGGCGCCGACCGAGCCCTTGCTGCTCATGACGGGCGTGACGCCCTTGTTGAGCAGGTCGACCAGGGTCTGCGTGATCTCCAGGCGGTTGCCCGAGTTGCCGTGCGCGTGGACGTTGATGCGCGCCGCCATCGCGCCGCGGACGACCTCGATCGGCGCCGGCTCACCTATGCCGGCGGCGTGGTTGTAGACGAGGAAGCGCTGGAACTGCTGCACCTGGTCGTCGTCGAGCACGATCTCGCTGAACTCGCCGATGCCGGTGTTGGTGCCGTACATGATCTCGCGTGCGGCGATCTTCTCCTCGATCATCGCACGGCAGGCGGTGATCCGTGCCGCGGCGGCCGGGTCCAGCTCCACCTGTTCGCCGCCGCGCGCGATGCGCACGAGCTTCTCGACCGTGAGCGATGATCCGTCCAGGGTGATGGTCACTTGTGTGTCTCCTCTCACAGCAACGGGCGCGACTCCGCACGGCCGACACCGGCCGCGAGTCACGCCGCAGCTTTCCTGTTCACAACTCTAGACGAGCAGGCGTCGCTTTGCCCAGACGGAAGTGGGGGGTGTCCAGTATCAGGGACGGAAATGAGGGGCCCGGGCGGGCCTTGCCCGGGGCGTCACGTCCACCCGAGCGCGATCCTGCAGGACAGCCGTCGCGGCGCGACGACGACGTCGTACCGACAGAGGACCTCGCGGCCGGCTTGCACTTGGCCGGAGGTGGCGTAAGGCTGCACCCTGCGCCATATCGGAATCTGGAGAGCGAGGAGTCCGCTGTGCCCACCTCAGACGTCAATCCGCACCAATCGCGGCCGGGCCGCCTCAGGTATCTCACGGAGGTGGACAAGGCGGCCATCTTCGAGGCCGCGCTCGAGATCATCGGCGCGGTCGGCATGCGTGTGCTGCACGCCGGCGCGCGTGAGCTCCTGCTCGCCGCCGGGGCGACGCTCCACGAGGGGGACGTAGTCACGATCCCGCGTGAGCTCGTGGAGCGCGCGTGGGCGGCGGCGCCGTCGGTGGTCGAGGTCTTCGACCGCGACGGCGCGCACGCCATGTCCCTCGGCGGCTACAACAGCTATTTCGGGACCGGCTCCGACCTGATGAGCACCTACGACCTCGAGACCGGCGAGCACCGGACCAGCGTGCTCGCCGACGTGGCGCGCGCCGCCCGCCTCTGCGACGCGCTGCCCAACATCGACTTCGTCATGTCGTGCGCCCATCCGAACGACATCGAGCCGGCGCGGTCGTACCTCGAGAGCTTCAGGGCGATGGTCGCCAACACGACCAAACCCATGGTCATGACGTCGGAGCACGCCGGCGACCTCGCGGTCATGTGCGCCGTGGCCGAGGAGCTGCGCGGGGGGCCTGAGGAGCTGGCCGCCAAGCCCTACTTCATCATGTACCTGGAGCCGGTGAGCCCACTGAGCCACCCCGTGGAGAGCCTCGACAAGCTCCTCTTCTGCGCCGACCACGGCATCCCGGCGATCTACTCGCCGGCGCCGCTGGCGGGGGGCACGGCGCCGATCACCGTCGCCGGTCACACCTGTCAGGGGGTGGCCGAGTCCCTCTTCGGCCTCGTGATCCACCAGCTGCGCAAGCCGGGCGCGCCGTTCCTGTTCGGGATCGGCCCCGCGGTGCTCGACATGGCCACCTCGCAGAGCTCGTATAACGCGCCCGAGTACCTCATGACGCTCCTCTGCCAGATCGAGATGGCGCGCTGGCTGGACCTGCCCAACTGGGGCTACGGCGGCACCTCCGACTCCCAGCTCGTCGACGCCCAGGCGGGCATGGAGATCGCGGAACTGGCGCTGCTCTGTCTGGCCGCCGGCTCCAATCTCAACCACGACGTGGGCTACCTCGACTTCGGGCTGACCGCGTCGCTCGAGATGATCGTCATCGTGGACGAATACCTCGCCATGAACCGCAAGATCTTCGCCGGCGTCGAGGTCACGCCCGAGACCCTCGCCGTCGACGTGGTCCGCGACGTCGGCCCGGGCGGCGACTTCCTCAGCCACCGGGCCACGGCACGCCAGG
>JAAYBE010000363.1 GCA_012719015.1 Actinomycetota bacterium | reverse complement strand
TGGCGCGCCATCTCCGGCTGCCACTTGAGCCGCCCCGGCGCCAGCAGGTGGAAGAGATCGGCGAAGTCGGCGTCGCGCAACTCGACGTGGCGCTCGATGTGCACGTACGGGACGTGGTAGCGCTCCGCGAGCCGCCGGGCCCGACGACGGTAGGCGGGGACGACGCCGGCCCAGTCCGGGCCGGCCGCCGACGCGTTGAGCGGCTGGTCGTACAGGACCACGTCGAAGCCACGCTCGTCGGCCAGTTTGAGGATCTCCTCGAGCATGGCGAAGTTGTAGTCTGCGAACTCACGGTACAGGGCGACGTCCTTCTCGAGGACGTACAGCACGTTACGGCGCTTGCCGAGCGGCTGATGTCCTTTGGCGCCCCACGGATAGTAGTGCGTCTCGTACTCGATGGACGTACCCCAGGGCGTCGCGATGCTGGCGCGTTCCTTGAGATAGGAACCGAGGTAGTCGAGGATGCCCGGCAGCTGACCGCTGGCCGGCACAGACCGGCCGAAGTGCCGCGGACCCACCTGCGCCAGCCGCGGGCTCCGCACCAGCAGCGTGTGCCCGCTGAGCATCTGGGCATCCCGTTCGGGCGAGCCCGTCACGCGGATCGGTGCGAGGCCGATGGCGAGCGTAGCCGGACCCGGCGGCAGGTTGTCGATGAGGGCCAGCGACATGGCCATGCTCTCCTGGTGGGCCGCCAGGCTGACCACCCGCACGGGCCGCCCCGACGCGCGCGTGATGGCGGCGGCGAGCGACTCCTCGCTGACGAAACACTCCATGGTGCCGGACCCGCCGAAGAGATAGACGGTGCGCATCTGCGGCGGGTCCTTCTGCAGCTCGTGGACCCTGACTGACACGTGCACGTAGTCGTCGTGCGTGATGCGCAGCAGCCGGCCCTCGTCCATGCTGGTGAGGCCGCCGTTGAAGAGCAGCGCCTGCCCGCCGAGCAGCACGACCGCCGTGAGCACGGCGGCCGCGAGCAGCACCAGCGGGCTACGCTGGCGGAACCCGCGGCGGAACGCCCGCCGGCCGCGGGCGTGCTCCGCTTCATCCTGGCGCAGGACTCGTCCGTTCACTCATGCTCCATGGTCTCACACCTGCAACGCCGGCGCACCGTGCCACATGCCGGAGCCGACCCGGCCGGCCACGACGTCGCCCCCGAGGCACGACACCCGACGACGGGCCCGGCTCACAGGACGACGCCCGCCGCCCACGCGAGCGGCAGACGGACGACGTTGACCAGCACCCTCAACGCCTGCTCGAAGCTCGGCGTGGCGACGAACCCGTAGCCGAGCGCCACGTAGAGGAACGTGGCCGGATAGGCGAGCCATCTCGTGAACCTCTCGTAGGCCGCCGCCGGCGGCAGGCCTGCCCTCTTCCTGCGCTTGCGGCGCGCCTTCTTCCAGCGCTCCCAGCGGGCCACCACCACCAGGCCCGTCCCGTGCCACAAGCCCCAGGCCAGCCAGTTCAGGTCGACCGCGTGCCACAGGCCCATCACGAGCATGCTCGCGTACAGCCCCAGCCACGTCTTGCGCGTGAGTCCGAACACCGGGAAGTACACGTTGTTGCGCACCCACGTGCTGAGCGAGATGTGCCAGCTGTGCCAGAAGGCGCTGAGGTTCTTCTGCCAGAACGGGAAGTGGAAGTTCTCCATGATGCGGAACCCGAACAGGCGCGAGAAGCCGACTGCGAGGTCGGTGTAGGCCGAGAGGTCGAAATAGGCCCGCACGAAGACGATCACGCAGAAGGCGAGCGGCCACCACCAGCCCACGTCGTCGGGGCCGAAGGCGGTCTTGCCGATCGTGCCGGTGATCCTGCCGAAGAAGATGGCGAACACGAAGTCGACGACGAACACCTTCTTGAAGTAGCCGAGCGCGATGCGCCGCAGGCCGTAGTAGAACTCCTGCCGCTCGAAGCCGGCCGTGCGCTTGGCGTAGAAGCCCTGGTAGGTCTCGAGCGGTCCCGCCGGGAAGGCCGGGATCCACATCATGAAGGCGGCCAACCGCAGCAGGCTGTTCTCCTCGATCACCCCGCGCACGCAGTCGAACACGTACTGGAGCATGCGGAAGGCGAAGTAACTGACGCCGAGCGGCATGACCAGGTGCGTGACGATCCAGTCGTCCTCGGACCACCACAACGCCAGGGCGCCCTGCCTGCCGTACTTGCCGACCCCGATGGTGACCAGGGCGACGACCACGGCGATCAGGACGACGCGCGCGCCACGCAGCCTCTGCGCGCGGTACGCCTCCACCAGCTGATGGGTCACCAGCACGAGTCCCAGGGCGACGGCGGCGAAGACGGGGTGCAGCGCGGCGAGTGCGGCGACGCTCACGACCAGCACGAAGACGAGCCGATGCGTCTCCCTGCGCAGCGCCACCCAGAACACCAGCAGTGAGACCACCACCACCGGGATCAGATACAGCGTGAAGTAGATCCTCACCCGCCACCCCCTCCGGAGTCTCCGGCACTGAGGAGCGGAGCCAGCTCCTTCGCCAGTGCACGTTGCCAGACGACGCGCCCCGGCGCGATCAGGTGCGTGAGGTCCTGGAAGTCGCGGCTCGGGATGTCGACGATCTCATTGAGGTCGATGTACGGGTAGCCGTAGTCCGCGGCCAGCCTGGCGACCGGCACCCGGTATTCGTGCTGCGAGGCGGCGAAGCTGTCCCCGACCACCTCCCGGTTGATCGGCAGCTCGAGCAGGACCACGTTGAGACCGCGCTTCCGCGCCTCCGCCAGGAGCGCCTCGAGCATCTGCAGATTGGCGGCCCGGTTCCGCTCGAAGACCGGCCTGCGGGTCGCGTTCCACTTCTCCACCAGCCGCCGCTTGTGGCCGTCCGAGCGACGCGTCTTCCTGGAGTAGCGGTGCAGCCGGTACTGGGTGCAGGGGGGATCACCCGCCAGGAGCGAGACGCCGTGCCTCCGCGTCCAGTCCGTGACGAACGCCCAGATGCCGGGCAGGATCGTGAAGCCGTGCCGCTCGAGACCCCAGTGGGACGACACGAACGACCGTACCGCCCCGCTCCCGAGCAGGAACTCGCGCCCCCGGGCCTGCATGGCGTTCTGCTGCCGGGTCGCCGTGAAGCGCCCCAGGTTCACGCCGACGAGCAGCCACGCCGGCGTGTCGGGCACGTTCTCGACCACGGCCAAGCTCTCGGCGAAGTTCTGGTTGATCGAGCCGAGGTCGAAGGCGGTGACGCGGGGGCCGCCGAGGGCTTCGATCTCGGCGGCGAGCTCGTCGCCGCCGACCACGCTCTCGCGTGCGCTCGAGCCGCCGAGCAGATACAGGCCCGGGGTGTCCGGCTCGTGCCGCCGCGCCCTGCCGACCATCCAGGAGACGTAGACGAACGAGTCCTGTGGGTTGCGCAGGGCCACGCCGAGCGGCACCGCCGTCCAGGCGCCGCTGGTGAACAGCCATTCGACACCCAGCAGCGCCGGGACCAGAAGCAGCGCGGCGACCACGAGGACGAGCGGGTTGCGGTTACGGAATCCACGACCGAAACCGCCCATCAGGACCCCGTCCTGAGGACGCCGTCGGCGTACAGCCGCGCCAGGCGCTCGGCCAGCCCGGCCTGCCAGATGGCCCGCCCCGGCGGGAGCAGGTGCGAGAGGTCGAGGAAGTACTCGCTGGGGATCTCCACGTCGCGGTTGAAGTCGAGATAGGGCACCTCGTACTTGGCGGCGATGTCTTCGGTGAGCGCCTGATAGACGCCCATGGGCTCATCGAAGGCGTCGCCGACGATCTCGCGGTTCCAGGGCAGGTCCACGAGGACCACATCGAGTCCGCGTCCCTTGGCCTCCGCGACCAATCCCTCCAGCATGTGCGCGTCGAACTCATGTACCTTGCGGAACCTCGGATAGTACGTGGTGAGCCATTTGTCCACGAACTTGTGCTTCTCCTCCTCGGAGAGCGCCTTGCGCGTGTCGAAGGGGTGCGGACGGTAGGGACGGGGGCGCAGGCGCCCCTTGTCGAGCAGGTCGTTCTCCCGTTGCTGAACGTAGGATGTGAGCGCCGAGAAGATCCCCGGCAGGATCGTGTAGGAGTGGGCGTGCTCGCCGGAGTAGTCGTGGACCCAGCGACGCAGCGAGTCGCTCTTGAGCAGGAGTTCGCGGCCGATCACCTGGTTGTAGTTGCTCGCAGGGCTGGTGGTGAAGCGGCCCAGGTTCACGCCGATCAGCACCGTGGTCGGCGTGTCCGGGAGGTTGTCGACGATCGCCCAGCTCTGGGCGTAGCGTTGCATCCGGGAGCTCAGATTGCGGGCCGTGACGCGGGGACCGCCACGTGCCTCGATGTCGCGGGCCAGAGAAGGGCCGCTGACGACGGCCTCGCGCCCGCTCGACCCTCCCAGCAGGACCACCAGCGGCGTCTCGGGTGGGTCCTGCTTGAGCCTGCCGACCATCCAGGAGACCACCATGTAGTCGTCGGTGGAGGTCCGCACCCAGCGCTCCATGGGCACGGCGCTCCAGGCGCCGCTGGTGAACCAGCCCTGGACCCCGAGGAGCGCCGGCGCGAGGAGCGACGCTGCCAGGACCAGCACCAAGGGGTTCCTGTTGCGCAGGCCCCTTGTGAAGCTGTTCACTCCGGCTCCTCGGTGAGCAGCTTGTGCAGCTCGGCCCGGATCGCCTTTCCCGATCCGGTGCGGGGGATGGCCGCTACAGGGACGACCCTGCTGGGCAGGGACGAGGACGGCAGGAGGCCACGCAACTCCCGCAGGACCCTGGAGGCCTTGAAGCCGTCGGGCTCGTGGGGCACGACGAAGGCCACCGGGACATGGCCGAGGATCTCGTCGGCCGCCGCCACCACCGCCACGTCGGCGAAACGGCCCAGCCCCTGCAACGCCTGCTGCACGTGGATGATGCTGACCTTCTCGCCGCCGCGCTTGATGATGTCGTCCTTGCGGCCGGCGATCCAGACGGCGCCGCTCTCGTCGACCGTACCGAAATCGCCCGTCCGGAGGCCGTGGCCGGTGAGCGTCGCGGCCGTGACGTCCGGCTCGTCGAGATAGCCCTGCATGAGCAGCGACCCGGTCACGTACAGCTCGCCCTGTTCGCCGGGAGCGGCCTCCGAGAGGTCGCCGCGTCTGGCCACGACGCGCATGTCGCCGATCGGCCGGCCGACGGAGCCCACCTTGACGTCGAGCTCGGCCGGCGCAAGAACGCACAGCCGGCCGCTCACCTCGGTGAGTCCATACATGTTGTAGAGGTCCACGCCCGGCAGCACACGGCTGAACTTCTCGATGACCGGCAGCGGAAGATGATCGCCGCTGCTCACCCAGAAGCGGAACGCATGCGGCCGCGGCTCGTCCATCGGCTCGACCACGCGCACGAGGTGCGCAGGAGCCCCGCCGAAGCCGGTGCAGCCCTCAGCCTCCATCTCGTCAAGCAGCCCGGCCCCGAAGTAGAAGCCGAGCCGGCCGGCCACGCCGCCGCCGTTCGCCATCAAGGTGAGGAAGTGGCAGATGCCGCTGGTGAAGTACGGCGGCGTGTTGATGAAGATGCGGTCGTCCGGGCCGAGTCCGAGCACCCGGGAGACGTGGCCGGCGTTGCTGGAGACCGCGCGCAGCGTCTGGCATACGCCCTTGGGAAGACCCGTGGTGCCCGAGGTGAACATGATCATCGCCAGCTCGTCCGCTTCGACGGCTTCGAGCTCGTCGCCGGACGCGGACGGAGTGTCTGCGAGGCCCGCAGACCCGTCCTCGCGACTCACGACCCGCACGCCGTCCACCAGTCCCGCCGCGTCGCGGGTGACGATGAGACGCGCCGGGCCGTCCTCAGCGGCGGCGCATGCCCCGTCGTCCGACACCACGACGACCTCGGGCCGCGACTTCTCGATCAGCCAGTCGATGTCCGACTGCGGCAGGCTGACGTTGAGCGGCACGACGACCAGCCCCGCCAGCCACGCGCCGAGCATGCAGACGAAGAACTCGTCGTACTGCTCCAGCACGAGCGCGACACGGGCGCCGCGGCGGCCGGCGGCGTCCCGCAGCACCGCCCCCACCCGCGCCGCCCGCGCCTCCGTCTCCCCGTAGGAGTACACACGGCCCGCCGCACGCAGGAGCGTCGCGTCGGGTCGCGCGGCGACCCAGTGGCGCAGACGCGCCACGGCGTCGGTCATCAACGGCTCGGTCGGCATGGAGGACAGGGTGCGAGGCTCAGAAACCGACGTATCTGAACTCGGTGAGCTTCCCGCCCACCAGCACGGCGACGGCGATCGCCAGGAACAGCAGGAACCAGAGGAAGGTCTGCAGTGAGAGCCCCAGACCGTAGAACAGCCACTGCCCGCGAGGCCGGGACGAGGTGCCGTGGTCGACGTCGGGGGCGAGCCCGGCCTTCTCTCCCGCTGCGGGCGCGCTCGAGGCGACGTCCGGCGAGTCCCTTCGGACGTCCTTCTCAGGCATCGCCCGCCCTCTTGCGCGCGATGAAAGCGAGCATGTGACTCACCGTGTCGAGATTCTCGTACACGATCTCCATCGGTTTGATCCTGATCGCGAACTCCTCCTCGAGGAAGGCGATGAGCGCCGTGAGGTTCATGGAGTCGAGCAGCTGGTCGCGGAACAGCGACGTGTCGGCCGTGACCTCGCCCTCGTCGAGGTCCGCTTCGTCACGGATGAAGTCGAGGATGGTGTCGGCGTCGGACATGGGTGACGATCCTCCCGGGTGGTAGCTCCCGCCTCGGCCGCAGGGCCTCAGGTGCGGGTGCCCTGTGAGTACGAGAAGCGCATGTAGTCGCCGTAGCCGGTGGCCTCGGCTCCGGCCTTCACCATGGCGGCGAGGGTGAAGACCCGCTGGGCGGTCTGGAAGGCTTGCACCAGACCCCACTCGTCGCTCGAGACATGTCCGCGCGGCCCGGCCCAGCCGTAGGCGCCGAACTGGCAGGTGCCGTCGCCGTTGCCGACGACCAGGCAGCCGTTGCGCACGAACGGCAGCCAGGTGGCGATGATGGCGGTCTCCGCTCCGCCGGAGCGCCGCCCGGCGGTGGCGAGCACGCCGACCGGCTTGTTGGCGAGCTTGAAATCCTGATGGCGCAGCGTCCTCGTACGCATGATGAACTTCGAGAACAGGTCCGACGGCAGGCCGAAGTAGACGGGCGTCGCGACCACGATGCCGTCCGCCGCCACCATGGCGTCGAGCACGCCCTGGACGTCGTCCTCCCGCTCGCGCACGCAGGGGATGAAGGTGCCGTCCTTCCTCTTGCCGCACACGTTGCAGGCCTTGCACGGTTCCACGTGCAGCTCGCGGAGGTGCACGACCTCGTGCTCGAACTGGCCGGGATAGGTGGCGGCGAGCTTCTCGAAGGCATGCCCGATCATGATGCCGCTGTTGTTCTTGTCACGCGGGCTGCAGTTGAGCCCCAGAAGCCGCACCGTCATGCGCAGCGCTCCTCTCCGTGCACGTCCGCCGGACGAACTCCGGAAGCAGAGGGACCGCCTCCGCCTCCGGCCGCACAAGGGAACAGAATCCTACCAGACGCGCCCCCGGCGCGCGTCCGGGGCGCGCGCCGCGCACGCCGGACCGTGGTGAGCGTCACCCACCTGCGGACAGATGGATGGTGCCGGAGGTGGGACTCGAACCCACACGCCCTCGCGGGCACCCGATTTTGAGTCGAGCACGTCTACCAGTTCCGCCACACCGGCACGCCTGAACGCGGGGGCCTATTGTGACGCATCAGCACCGGTCTTTGCACGCCGCCACCGCAGCACTCCGTGGCGACGGTACGGGGACATGGACGTGCCGCGCGCAGAAGGCTCAGTACTGCGACCAGAACGTCGTCGTCCACAACGACGGCCCCATGCCCCTGCTGACCGCGTAGCAGGTCGCGAAGATCTGCGCGCTGCCGTCGTAGATGCTGTCGCCGCGATACGGGTTCCAGGACGCGGCCCACGTGCCGGTGTGATACTGGAAGAGACCCCTGAAGGGGGTCCCCGACCCCGCGCGGCGGCGGCC
>JAAYBE010000362.1 GCA_012719015.1 Actinomycetota bacterium | reverse complement strand
TGATCGTGCTCAACACCACCGCTCCGCTGCAGCTCTCCGGCGAGACGGCGCGCATCACGCTGCGCTGGGCGCGCCTCGGTCAGCCGGTCTGCGCGACCGCCTGCGTCATGGGCGGGACGACCGGCCCCGCGACTCCGGCCGGGGTGCTCGTCGTGCAGCACGCCGAGGTGCTGACGGCGTTGCTGCTCTGCCAGGCCGCACGCGAGGGCGCGCCGTTCGTGTACGGCGGTCTGCCGGTGATGGCGTCGCTGCGCACCGGCGGCGTCCGTTTCGGTGGCCCCGAGTTCGCGCGCCTCACAGTGGCGACGGCGCAACTCGCCCACCTCTGCGGTCTGCCCGTCCGCGCCGGCGCCGCCTGCACCGACGCCCACGCCGTGGACGGGCAGGCCATGGCCGAGTCGGCGGAGGGGCTCGCCGCCGCCGTCTTCGCCGGCGCCCACTTCCTCTTCCAGGCCGCCGGCATCATGAGCTCGTTCAACGCGCTGTCGCTGGAGAAGTACGTCCTGGACGCCGACCTCATCACGGCGCTGCGCGCCGCGGTGGACCCGGTGCGGGTCGGCGACGACGACCTCGCCGAGCACGTCATCGACGCCGTCGGCCCCGGTGCGAGCTACCTCGGCGCCGCGCATACGCGGCGCCATGCGCACGACGCCGAGCGCCCGGGCGGGCGGCCGCCGGAGACGTTCGAGCGCTGGGTCGCGGCGGGCGGCGAGGACGCCGCCGCCGTCGCCGCCCGCCGCGTGCGCGAGCTTCTCGCCGCACACGAGCCGCCCGACGATCTCGATCCTCTGGTCCGCCGACAACTCGACAGCTACTGTCTTTCGTGAGACTGTAAGCACTCACAAACGCCGCGCGCCGGGGGCGCCGGTGCAGGCGGAGGACCGACAAGGGCCTCGACGCCGTGAGGCGGTCGTCTCAATCGCCTGGCGCGTGGAGGCCCCGGGGCGCAAGCTCCAAAAGCAGAGAGAGCAAAGGAGGACGAGGAGCTCATGAACCCGCGTACCGCAAACGAGAGTCCCGGGAGAGGCAGAGGCGTGCGTCTCGCCGTCGCGGTCCTCGCGCTGGCGCTGATCGCCGTCCTGGCCGCCGCCGTCGTGGCGTGCGGAGGCGCGGCCTCGGACGGCTCGAGTCCGGCCGCCGGCGGCGCCATCAAGCAGGGCGGCGTGCTCAAGATCGGCGCGCAGGCCGGCAACATCAACTTCGACCCCGCCCTGTTCGCCGGCGCCGTCTCCGACATCATGCTCCAGCACCAGATCTACGAGAAGCTGGTGATGCTCGGACAGGACTTCACCGTGCAGCCGGTCCTGGCCACGGAGTGGGACTCGCCTGACGGCAAGGTGTGGACCTTCAAGCTGCGTGAAGGGGTCAAGTTCAGCAACGGCGAGGACTTCACCTCCGCCGATGTGGTCTATACCATGGACCGCTTGCGCAGCAAGGAGCTCGGCTCGCCCATGGCCGACGTGTACGCGAACATCAAGAGCGTCGTCGCGACCGATCCGACGACGGTCGTCTTCACGCTGGGCGAGATCGACTCGGAGTTCCCGGCCTCGCTCACCGACTACCGCACGCTCATGCTGTGCCGGTCGGTCAAGGATCCGGCCAAGAACGCGGTGGGCACCGGTCCCTTCGTGCTCGACTCCATCTCGGCCGAAGACCGCGCCGTGCTCTCCAAGAACCCCGACTACTGGGGCACGGACGAGCAGGGCAACAAGCTGCCGTATCTGGACGGTGTCGAGTTCGTCTACTCGCCGGACATCGCCGGTCAGGTGCAGGGCCTTCAGGGCGGCGCCCTCAACTGGGTGGGCGGACTCTCCTCGGAGCAGAAGCAGACCGTCGAGGGCAACCCCGACCTCAAGGTGGACACCACCACCACCAACTACTGCTTCGAGATGCAGATCCGTGTCGACAGGGGGCCGGCCAGCAACCTCGCCTTCCGCCAGGCGCTCATGGCGGGCACCGACCGCCAGGCGATCGTCGATCTCGTGGCGCCGGGCGTGTCTGACCCGGGCAACGGCACGCTCGTCGGCCCGGCTTACGCGGACTACTACCTCGACGAGTCGGTGCCCTACGATCCCGAGCGGGCCAAGCAGCTCCTCGCGGAGGCGGGCTACGCGGACGGCGTGAGCATCAAGCTGGTCGCCCAGATCACCGACCCCGTGCCCGCCGTCGCCACGGCGTGGCAGGCACAGATGAAGGAGATCGGCGTCGACGTCAAGATCCAGCAGGTGCCGGTCGACGTGTTCTACGCGGAGGAGGGCACCGACAACTGGTACGAGGCCGACTTCTGCTTCGTGGACTACGGCACGCGGGCCATCCCCAACGCCTACTTCCAGCTCGCGCTGACCAGCACGGCGCCGTGGAACTACGGGCGTTGGAAGAACCCCGAGTTCGACAGCATCTCGGAGAAGATCTCCACCGAGCTGGACCTCGCCGCACGTGCAGACCTCTACAAGCAGGCGCAGAAGATCCTGCAGGACCAGGTGCCGATGATCAACTTCCTGGTCACCACCGCGGTCGCGGGCCAGAGCGCCGACGTGGACGGGGCCTTCCTGGCGCCGGACTGGGCCCAGTCGATGTTCCGTGACGCGCACTTCACAGAGTGATCGAGTGATGCCGTCCGCGCCGGCGATGGCGGCGCGGACGGGCGGGGGAGGGGGCCGCAGGGCCCCCTCCCCCGCCCCGACCTGACACCGACACCGAGGGCAGGACCGTGGGCAAACCGGACCTGACGGACCAGTCGCCGGGCACGGCGACCGTGGATGAGACGGCGGTCGAGGACCTGCGTGCGCGGCAGGGGAGAGGACGGCCGCGCGTGAAGTCGTGGCGCCTGTACGGGCGTCGCCTGCTCAGGCGCCCGGCAGCGCTTGTCGGCACCGTCATCTTCTGCATGTTCCTCTTTCTGGCGGTGTTCGGGCCGTGGGTCGCGCCGTACGACTACCAGAAGCAGAACGCCGACCTGCGTCTCGACGCGCCGTCACTGAGCCATCCCTTCGGCGCCGACCAGTTCGGCCGCGACATCCTCAGCCGGGTCATCGTCGGCACGCGCAACATCTTCCTGCTGGGCGGCTTCGGGACCCTCGTCGCCGTCGTCATCGGCACGGGGATCGGGCTGCTCGCCGGCTACATCGGCGGCATGGGCGACGAGATCATCATGCGGCTGCTCGACGTACTCCTGAGCTTCCCGTCACTGCTGCTCGCCATGGTGCTGTTGGCCGCGGCCGGGCCCTCCAACCTCAACATCGTGCTGGTGGTGGCCCTTCTCTACATCCCCATGGTCGCGCGTGTGGTGCGCAGCATGGTGCTCGACCTCAAGAACAAGGAGTTCGTCGAGGCGGCGCGTGTACGCGGAGAGGGTCGCGGTTACATCCTCGTGCGCGAGATCCTGCCCAACGCGCTGCCGCCACTGCTCGTGGAGGCGAGCATGCGCTTCTCCTACTCCATCTTCCTGGTCGCCTCGCTCGGGTACCTCGGGCTCGGGGTCCAGCCACCTTCGCCCGACTGGGGGCTGCAGATCAACGAGGCACGCAACTTCTTCCAGATCGCGCCGTGGGTCCTGCTCTTCCCGGCCTGCACCATCGCCGTGCTGGTGGTCTCCACCAACCTCATGAGCGACGGACTGCGGCAGATCATGCTGCCCGGCGGCGGGAGGGATTGAGATGGCGTCCGTGATGGACAGGGCGGCGTCGGCCGCCGCCGCCTCTCCGTCGCCCCGCCCCGTCTTCGAGGTCGAAGGCCTGCACGTGGACTACCTCACGGAGCACGGCGTCCTGCACGCCGTGCGTGACGTCTCGCTGGCCATCCATGAGCACGAGAGCTTCGGCCTGGTCGGCGAGTCCGGCTCGGGGAAGTCGACCCTGGCCATGGGCGCCATCCGCTACCTGGCCTCCAACGGCAGGGTGACCGACGGCAGCGTGCGCCTCAACGGCGTCGAGCTGCTGGGTCTCTCGCGCAAGGAGCTCCGGAAGCTCTGGGGGGCGAGCATCGGGGTGGTGTACCAGAGCCCGCTGAGTGCGCTGAACCCGTCGATCCCGATCGGCAGGCAGCTCGCCGAGGTGGCGCGTCTGCATCTGGACATGGATGCGGCCGCCGCCCGTTCACGCGTCGCCGAGATGCTCACCAAGGTCGCGATGCCGGATCCCGAGGCGGTCATGCGGCGGTATCCGCACCAGCTCTCGGGCGGCATGCTGCAGCGCTGCGTGATCGCGATGGCGTTGATGACCAACCCGTCGCTGCTGATCATGGACGAACCGACCACGGCGCTGGACGTGACCACCCAGGCCGTCGTCCTCGACCTCGTCGCCGACCTCAAGCGCGAGTTCGACTCGGCGATCCTGTACATCACCCACGACCTCGGCGTGATCACCAAGATCTGCGACCGCGTCGGCGTGATGTACGCCGGGGAGTTCATGGAGCAGGCTGCGTTGAACGACCTCTTCGCGCGGCCGCTGCATCCGTACACGCTCGACCTGCTCGGCTGTGTGCCGCGGTTCGACCCCACCCCGGAGAAACGCTCGCTGGTGACCATCCCCGGGGCGATCCCGCGCGTCGACGAGCTGCCGCCGGGCTGCATCTTCGCCCCGCGCTGCG
>JAAYBE010000361.1 GCA_012719015.1 Actinomycetota bacterium | reverse complement strand
GCAGGTACTCGGGGTAGAAGTGCTCGAGGTACTTGACCCAGCCCGGGGAGCAGCTCGTGAACTGCGGCAGCGCCACGTCCGGATCCTTCTCCACCAGGGCCTTGTAGAGCCTCAGGATGAGCTCCGTGCCCTCCTCGATGATGGTGAGGTCGGCGGTGAAGTTGGTGTCGAACACGTGGTCGAAGCCCATGCGACGCAGCGCCGTGTTCATCTCGAAGGTGACCGGCGTGCCCGGCTCGAGGCCGAAGAGCTCGCCCATGGCCGCGCGCGGCGCGGGCGCCGTCTGGATGACGACGTGTTTGTCCGGGTCGTCGATCGCGGCCCACACCTCGTCGGTCTCGTCCTTGGCGTACAGGGCGCCGACCGGGCAGCGGTTGACGCACTGGCCGCAGTTGATGCACACGACCGAGCCGAGCGGCATGTCCTCGAAGGTCTCGATGGTGACCTTGTCGCTGCGGCCGACGGCCTCGAACACGCCGACCTCCTGCACGTCGATGCAGGTGCGGATGCAGCGGCGACAGCGGATGCACTTGTCCATGTCGCGCATCACCGAGTAGCTCGAGTAGTCCGGGTCGAACTGGGACTCCGTGGGATGCCCGAACGGGTAGGCGTTGATGCCGTACTCCTCGGCCAGCGACTGCAGCTCGCAGTTGCCGTTGCGCACGCAGCTGTAGCACTCGCCGTGGTGTTCGCTGAGCAGCAGCTCCAGCACATGCCGGCGCGCCATGCGCACCTTGCGTGTGTGTGTCCTGACCCGCATCTGATTGACGACCGGGAACGTGCAGGCCGGCTGCAGCGTGCGCTGGCCCTCGACCTCCACGACGCACATGCGGCAGACGCCGGCCACGTCGAGGTCGGGGTGATCGCACAGGGTCGGGATGGAGACGCCGCAGCTCTTGGCGGCCTCGAGGATGGTGGTGCCGAACGGCACCTTCGTCTCGATGCCGTCGATGGTCACGCTCACCTGGGCGCCGATGGCGTCCGGGCTGGTGGTGGTGATGACGCGCCGATGCTGCTGCGAGAGCGGCGCGCGATGGATCGGGGTGGTGGGATTGCTCATGCTCACTCCTCCGCGATCGTCAGGCGCCCGCGGCGCGGTTGTGGATCTCGTCGCCGAAGCCCTCGAGGATCGAGAGGAAGGCGCTTGGGCTGGTCTGCCCGAGGCCGCACTTCGAGGCGACCTGCATCGTGCCGGCCAGCTCCTTGACGTTCTCGAGGAACTCGGGCGGGCAGGCCCCCGCCTTGAGGAGCTTGACGGCCTCGAGCATCTGCGGGTTGCCGAGGCGGCAGGGAGTGCATTGGCCGCAGCTCTCCTCGACGAAGAACTCGAGGAAGTTCTCGGCCACGTCGAGGATGTCGCGGTCCGGGCCGATCACCATGACGGAGCCGCCGGTCGGGATGTCCTCGAACGCCAGCCTGCGCTCGAAGTCGCGGGCCGGGACACAGACGCCGCTGGCCCCGCCGATCTGCACGGCCTTGGCGCCCTCGCCGCCGACCTCCTTCAGCAGCTCGGCGACGGTGATGCCCCACGGGAACTCGTACACGCCGGGCTTGTCGCAGTCGCCGCTGACGCTGAAGAGCTTGTAGCCGCTGGACTTGTCCGTGCCGAAGCTCTTGAACCACTCTGTGCCCTTGGCCATGATGGCCGCCACGGAGGCCAGCGTCTCGACGTTGTTGACCACCGTCGGGTTGTTGAGCAGGCCGGCGACCACCGGGAACGGCGGCCGGTTGCGCGGCTCGCCGCGGAACCCCTCGAGGCTCTCGATGAGCGCCGTCTCTTCACCGCACACGTAGGCGCCGGCGCCCATGGCGACGATCACGTCGAAGTCGAAGCCCTCGACGCCGCACACGTCGTGGCCGAGCAGGCCGGCGGCGCGCCGCTTCTGGATCACGTCGTTGAGGTGGGGCCGCAGGTACGTGTACTCGGCCCTCAGGTAGATGATGCCGAGGCTGGCCCCGACGGCGTAGCCGCCGATCGTCATCCCCTCGAGGACGAGGTCGGCGAAGCGGGTGAGGATGACCCGGTCCTTGAACGTGCCCGGTTCACCCTCGTCGGCGTTGCAGATGACGTACTTCTGGTCGGCCTTCTCCGCCGCGCAGAAGCCCCACTTCATGCCGGTGGGGAAGCCGGCCCCGCCGCGGCCCATGAGCCCGCTGTCGCGGATGGTGTCGACGAGGTCGGCGCGTGACGTCGCGAGCGCCGCCTTGAGTCCGGCCTCCGGCTCGATGGTCTCGTAGGTGAGGGCGTTGCCCTGGGTCTCGATGATGACCGGCATGGCTCTCACGCCTCCTTCGCCACGGCCGCGGCCCGGCAGGCGGCGACGACCGCCTTCGCCTTCTCGGGGGTGACCCGCGTGTGGACTTCGTCGTTCACGAGCAGGGCCGGTCCTTGGTCGCACATGCCCATGCAGCTCGTCCACTCGAGCGTGAACAAGCCGTCCTCGGTCGTCTCGTCGAACCCGATGCCGAGCTCGGTCCTGAGCGCGTCGGCCACGGCCTGCTTGCCGGCGAAGTCGCACGGCAGGGTGCCGCACAGCCGGATCACGAACTGCCCTTCGGGGGCGGAGTGGAGGAACGCGTAGAACGAGGCGACGCTGTGGACCTCCACCGGATGGATGTCGAGCACATCGGCGATGGTCTGCATGGTCTCCGAGTCGATCTCGTGGAAGCGCCGCTTCACGTCCGCGAGGATGGGGATCAGAGACGCGCGTCCGGGGCCGAGCCTCTCGACCAGCGCCTCGATGTCGGCTCTGAGCTCGTCGTTGGTCATGGTGGTTGCCATCGGGGATCTCCTCCTACCGCTCGAGGAGCTTCTTGACTTTGGCGACCAGCGTCTGCGGCTCGACCGGCTTGGACTGGAACTCGTCGACCGGGACGATCTCGCCGTCCTTGTCGATGTTGAGGCCCATGGCGGCGTTGACGCTGGTGAGCATGATGATCGGTACCTGGTTGCCGGCCTTGCGGATCTCGCGCGCCATGCGCAACCCGTCGTCCGGCTCCTCCATCATCACATCGAGGATGAGAAGGTCGGGCTTCTCCTCCTCGAGCTTCTTCATGCCGTCGGCACGGTTGGGCGCGCCGACGACTTCGTGACCCTCGCGCTCGAGCACGAGGCGTCCGGCATCGACGATGTCCGGGTCGTCGTCGACAATCAGGATCTTCGGCACCACGGCCTCCTCTGTCCGTTTGCGTTCCCCCAGGCGCGACGCTCGCGCCCACCACCGGAGCCGGCGGACGGACGCCGCTTGCGGCGGTCCCGGCGCACGCCGAGGCAAGGCCGGGACACGCTTCGGAGACGGCGACCGACTGCCGCTGCACACTCCGCGGAGTGGCCACACCTGTGTTCCGTCTGTCCGCGCCCGTTCCCCGATAGTCGGCGCACTTTGTGCGCGAGGTCACGAGCGTCAGAAGGCAAGTATCGCATATCGGGCAGCAGGGACAACCCGGCATCCTGGAGGGCGGTCCGAACAGGACATGGACATCTTGGCGCGGATGAGCGGGATCACGGCTCCCGCCGGTCCAGCCGTCAGAGCTGTGGGGCGGCCTCGGAGGCGGTGTCGGGCGCCGGTCTGCGCGTCTCTTCCCGCGGCGCGTCCCGCAGCGTCACCGTGAACGTGCTGCCCACGCCCGGCTCGCTCGTCACCGTGGCCTCGCCGTCGTACATGTTGGCGATCTTGCGCACCGTGCTGAGCCCGAGTCCGCTGCCGAGGATCTTCACGGTGTGCTCGTTCTTGATGCGGGTGAACTCGTTGAAGAGCTTGCCGGCCTCCTCCGGGGTGAGTCCGATCCCGGTGTCCGTCACCGCGATGGTGACGGCGTTGCCGTCGCGCGACAGCTTCACGGTCACGCTGCCGCCGTCGCGGTTGTACTTCACGGCGTTCGAGATGAGGTTGTTCAGGACGATCTCGGCCTCGCCCGGGTCCGCGGCGAGCTCGATGTCCGGTTCCGTGTCGAGCTCCATGCTTATGCCCCGGCGCTCCGCGTCCAGGGCGAACAGCTCCATCGATGCATGCGCCAGTCCGTTCAGGTCGAGGCGCTTGATGGTCCGTTCCCGTTGCCCGGACTCGATGCGCGTCATGTCGAGCAGGTCGACGATCAGCTTCTTCATGCCGTCGACGCGCACGATGCTGCGCTCCACCATCTGGCGGTCCTGGTCGTTCTCGGTCGTCCGCAGGATGTTCAGGTAGCCCTCGACCGCGTTCAGCGGCGCCTTGAGCTCGTGGGCGAGCACCGAGATGAAGTTGAAGCGGATCTCGCGCTTCTCCTCCGCCAGCTTGCGCGCCTGTTTGCTGAGGATGAGCTGGTTGGTGGCCTTGCGCAGCGCGTAGCGGAGTTCCTCGGGGGTGAACGGCTTGGCGAGGAAGTCGTACGCACCCAGCTTGGTGGCCTTGACCGCCGTCTCGAAGGTCGCGTAGGCGGTGATCATGATGGTGAGGACCTCACGACCCTGCTCGCTCATGGCGTCCAGGACGTCCATGCCGCCGACTCCGGGCAGCTTGAGATCGAGGAGCAGCAGATCGACCTCGCCGCCGTCTTCCAGCCAGGCGAGGTACTCCTCACCGCTGGTGAAGTAACGGAAGTCGTAGTCGGCGTCGACGAGCACGTCCGCCACGTGCACCTTGTACTTCTGGATGATGCGGCGCACGCCCAGGCAGAGCGCCTCCTCGTCGTCCACCATGACGACCCTGAGGGTCGTCTGCTGCGGGTCCATGAGGCGTTCGCGGGTGGTCGTCTCGGACGGGCTCATCGTTCGGTGATCTCCTGGAGACTGGCTGCGACCTCGGTCTCCGCCTCGAGTCTCGGCAGCGACATGTGGAAGGTGGTCCCGGTCGGTCCCCGGGAGGGATCGGCGTTGGATTCCACCGTGATCTGGCCGCGGTGCATCTTGACGATCCCGTGCGTGACGGCGAGGCCGAGCCCCGTCCCCTTGCCCACCTGCTTGGTGGTGAAGAAGGGGCTGAAGAGCTTGTCGAGGTGTTCCTCGGCGATGCCGGTGCCCTCATCCTGCACGGTGATGGAGACGTTCTCCTCCGTGTCGTCCAGGGTGACGACGATCGTCCCTCCGTCCGGCATGGCGTGCTGGGCGTTGGTGAGGAGGTTGGTGAGCACCTGCACGATCTGGTCGCTGTCGAGCTCGGCGACCGGGTCGTCCAGGTTGTCGACGACCTCGACCGAGACGCCGTCGCTCACCGGCAGCGTGCGGAGGACCTCCTCCATGAGGGCGGGGAGGTCGGTGGGCTGGCGGACGACCCGGCTCTGGCGGGCGAAGTTGAGGAGTCCGGAGATGATCTTCTTGCAGCGGTTTGCCTGGTTCACGATGAGGGAGACGTCCTCGGCCTCCTGCGAGTCGGCCTCACAGTCCTCCAGCAGCAGGTTCGCGTGCAGCAGCAGGATGCCGAGCGGGTTGTTGACTTCGTGCGCGATCCCGGCGGCGAGCTGGCCCATGCTCGCCAGCCGTTCGCTCTTGACCAGCGCCTCCTTGGTGGTCTTGAGCGAGTGGTTGGACTCCTGCAGCTCGTCGACGGCCTTGTGCAGCTCCTCGATCGAATACGGCAGGCACATCTCGACTTCCGCGAGGCCCTGCCAGACGGCGACGGCGTGGTCCCGGCAGCTGTCGTACCCGCAGGCGCCGCAGTCCAGCTCGTCCTGGTCGTCGTACTTGTGCATGTGGCCCAGGATCGTCTTGATCTCGTCCTCGGTCGGCATGTCGTCGAACCGCTGGTCGAACGGCGCGAAGGTGCGCGAGAGGTCGACGTCGGCGAACTCCTCCACGGCGGCCTTCCAGGCCTCGTGGTCGAACCTCGCCTGCCGGGAGCGGGTCTCGGCGCTGACATCCGAGCGGCGCTTGAAGACGGGCGCCTCGCGGCCGAAGCCGGCGCCCATGATGCAGCCGTCGCAGCAGAGGATGTCGAGCAGGCGCGCCTCGGTATCGCCGTGCTCGAAGTCGGTGATGGCATCGGCGAGGTTCTGGTGGCCGTCGGCGCTCACGATCTCGCCGTCCAGCAGGTCCTCGTCGAGGGCGGCCGCCTGCAGCATGCCGCGCGTGATGGGGAAGAGGGCGCCCAGGCTGGCGTGCGGAGGGTCGAAGTCGTCGTCGGACTGGTCGCGGGAGTCGAGGCTGATACCGCGGGCGGCGAGGAGCGTGCGCAGCTCCACATAGGTGAGCACCGCATCGACCTCGCCCTCGAACTGGTCGTAGCGGGACTCTCCCTTCTTGGCGATGCAGGGCCCGATGAAGACGATCTTGAGCTCGGGCCCGTACTTCTTGTGCAGCACCCGGGCGCTCGCCAGCATGGGCGAGACGATCGGCGCCAGGTTG
This sequence comes from Actinomycetota bacterium, assembly GCA_012719015.1. GTDB lineage: Bacteria > Actinomycetota > Thermoleophilia > UBA2241 > UBA2241 > CAIXSE01. The sequence goes on along the minus strand of JAAYBE010000361.1, from coordinate 12,601 downwards.
TGGAGGATGTCCGGGTGGTACTTGCGCACGTAGCTGACCACCGCCGGGCACGTCGTGGCGATGTGGCGTTCGTCGTCCTGCTCGAGCAGACGTGCGTACTCGGCGGCGACGAGGTCGGCCCCGAAGCCGACCTCGTGGACGCTCGCGAACCCGAGCTCGCGGAGGGCCTCGACCAGTGCGGCCGAGCTGCATTCCGTGAACTCGGCGGGGTAGCTCGGCGCCACGATCGCCGCCACGGGGGCCTCGCCGGTGAGCAGTGCCTCGGTGTCTTCGATGCCGCTCAGGACCTGCTTCGCGTTCTGGCTGCAGACCGTCACGCAGTTGCCGCACCCGATGCAGCGCGTCTGGATCACGCTCGCCTGACCGTCGAGGATCCGGATCGCCTTGGCCGGGCACTCGCGCACGCAGGTGTAGCACCGGCGGCATTTCTCTCCGATGGTGGTGACCAGCTCGATGCAGGGGGTCATCTCGACGTTCATCGTCTGCCTCCGCTCACATCAGTCCCGCGCACCGAGGAGCTCGCCGACCTTGGCGAGCAGCGCGCGCGCGTCGATGGGCTTGTCGAAGTAGGCGTCCACGTTCATCTTCTCCAGGTCGTCGGCGGACTCCGGCCGGAAGTCGAGTCCCAGCGCGCTGCTCACCGAGGTGCTGATGATGACGGGCACCTCGGCAGTGCGGGGGTCCTCCTTGAGCCGGGCGGCGAAGTCGAACCCGGCGTCGATGCTCGTCATCATGAGGTCGGTGATGACGAGTGCCGGCGCCTCCACGTCGATGCGGGTCAGCGCCTCGTCGGGGTTGCTGGCGGTGGCCACGCGGTATCCGGCCCCCTCGAGGATGATGCGGTTGATCTCGAGGAAGTCGAAATCGTCGTCGACGATGAGGATGAGTGGCTGGTCGGCGCTCATGTTCCTTCTCGATTATACCGGGTGGGCGGCGGGTCGACGGCGGCCGCGGGGGCGGCTCCGGTCTCCCGGAGCCGCCCCACGGGCGCGCCGCCCACGCGCCCGGCCGCTGTCTCGGTCGGCTGTGTCCTCAGGACTCAGACGCAGTCGTGCTCGAAGTAGTGGGTGTGCAGCAGATCGTGGGAGATCTCGCCGCACGGCGCCCCGAGGTACTCCTCGTACAGGGCGCAGACGGCGGGGTTCTCGTGCGACTGCCGCAGCTCGCGGCCCTCGTCCTCGCGGTAGATGGCCTCGATGCGCTTGCGACGCACCTCGTTGGTCGTGAGCCGAGGCTGTCCGCCGCCGCCGATGCAGCCGCCGGGGCAGGTCATGACCTCGACGAAGTGGTACTCGGCCTCGCCGTTCCTGATCTGGTCGATGACCTTCTGTGCGTTCCCGAGGCCGTGCGCCACGGCCACCTTGAGCTCCGCTCCGTCGAGGAACGCCCAGTCGCCGACCGCTCCGTCGACCTTGACCGACGCCGTCTTGACGCCTTCAAGACCCGCGATCGGCTCCACGTGCAGGTCGGGGAACGGGAAGGGCTTGGAGTCGGTGACGATCGCCCACGCGGTGCGCAGCGCCGCCTCCATGACGCCGCCGGTGTTGGCGAAGATGTCGGCGGCGCCGGTGCTGATGCCCAGGGGCGCGTCCATCTTCTCGTCCGGCAGGCTGCGGAAGTCGATGCCGGCCTGCTTGATGAGAGAGCCGAGCTCCCTGGTGGTGAGGACGATGTCGACGTCCTGGACGCCGCTGTCGTTCATCTCCGGCCGGGCCGCCTCGAACTTCTTGGCGGTGCACGGCATGATGGAGACGACCACCATGTCCTCGGGCTTCACGCCGATCTTCTCGGCGTAGTAGGTCTTGGCGACGGCCCCGAACATCTGCTGGGGGCTCTTGCAGGTGCTGAGGTTGGCCAGCATGTCGGGGTTGAAGTGCTCCATGTAGTTGATCCAGCCCGGAGAGCAGCTGGAGAACTGTGGCAGCGCGACCTCCTCGCCGTCGACGAGCGCCTTCTTGAGGCGTCCGAGCAGCTCGGTGCCCTCTTCCATGATGGTGAGGTCGGCGGTGAAGTCGGTGTCGAACACGGCGTCGAACCCGATCCGCCGCAGCGCGGCCACCATCTTGCCGGTCACCAAGGTGCCCGGCGGGTAGTCGAAGCACTCGCCCAGGGCGGCGCGGATCGCCGGCGCCGTCTGGACGATGACCGTCTTGGTCGGGTCGTCGAGCGCTGCCCAGACCCGGTCGATGTCGCTGCGCTCGGTGATGGCGCCGACCGGGCAGACGGCCGCACACTGGCCGCACTGCACGCAGACGACGTCGCTCAGGTTCTGGGCGAAGGCCGGGCCGATCAGCGTGGTGAAGCCGCGTCCCTGCGCGAAGAGACCGCCCACTTCCTGCACCTCGTTGCACACCGTGACGCAACGACGGCAGGCGATGCACTTGCCGGTGTCGCGGATGAGCGCCGGGGTGCTCTCGTCGATGATCTTGAGGGTCTTCTCGCCCTCGTACCGCAGGTCGCCGATGCCGAGCTCGTCGGCCAGCGAGCGCAGCTCGCAGTCGGCCGAGCGGCTGCAGACCTGGCAGTTGCCGTCGTGCTCGGAGAGCAGCAGTTCGAGCACCGTGCGGCGGGCCTCACGCACCCTGCCGGTGTTGGTCTTGACGACCATGCCGTCGGTGGCCGGTTGACTGCAGGAGGCGACCAGCGTGCGCGCTCCTTCCACCTCGACCAGGCACACGCGGCAGGCTCCGATGGACTGGACGTCCTCGAGGTAGCACAGGGTCGGGATCTTCACGTCCGCCTGTCTTGCGGCCTGAAGCACCGTCGTGCCCTCGGGGACCTCGACGGGCATCCCGTCAATGGTAAGCGTTGGCATCTTCTCGCTCTCCTTGCTCACGAGCAGTACTTGCCGTAGTCGCAGCGCAGGCAGCGTCTCGCCTCGGCGAGCGCGACCTCCGCGGCCCAGCTCAGCTCGACCTCGTCGAAGTTGGTGACACGCGCGCCGACGGCCAGCTCCTCGACCTGATGGCGGTCGACCGGCTTCGGGTCGGCGTCAGGGTCGAAGAAGGTCGGCGGCTCGATGTCGCGGCGCCAGAAAGCGTGGTTGGCGCCGGTGAGGAACTGGTCGATCGCCGCGGCGGCCTTCTCGCCGGCGCCGATGGCCTCGACCACCGAGGAAGGTCCGGTCGCGGCGTCGCCGCCGGTGAACACCCAGTCGACCGAGGTCTGGCCGGTGTTCGGGTCCGCGGCGAGGTAGCCCCAGCGGTTGAGCTCCACAGGGGTGCCGTCGAGGATGGCGGGTGCGTCGAGCTTCTGGCCGATGGCCGCGATGACCGTGTCGGCCTCGACCACGAAGTCCGGATTGCGGCCGGCCACCGGGCGGCGACGTCCGCTGCGGTCGTAGTCGCCCAGCACCATCTCCTTGCAGCGCACGCCGGTGACGTTGCCGTCGGCGTCGCGGAGGATCTCCTCCGGGGCGACGAGCGTCAGGATGTCGATGCCCTCGAGGTCCGCGGCGTTGACCTCCTCGCCCCACGCCGGCATCTGGGCCCGCGTGCGGCGGTAGAGGATCTTGACGCTCTCGGCGCCGAGGCGCAGCGCGGTGCGCGCGGCGTCGATGGCCGCGTTGCCGCCCCCGATCACGGCGACGTTCTTGCCGACCTCACCCTTCTCGTGGATGTTGTACTCCTTGAGGAAGGAGAGCCCGTCGTAGACCCCCGGTCCGTCTTCGCCGGGGACGCCGATGCCGGTGCCCTGAGGGGCTCCGACGGCGACGAAGACGGCTTCGTAACCCTCGTCCCTGAGGTCCTGCAGCGTGAAGTCGCGGCCGAGCGCCTTGCCGTATTCGAAGGCGGCGCCCATCGACTCGATCATCTTGACCTCACGCTCGAGCTCCTGGCGCGGCAGCCTGTAGGCCGGGATCGCCTGCACCAGCATGCCTCCGGCCTTGGGCTCGGCCTCGAAGACGACCGGCTTGTAGCCCAGGCGGCAGAGGAAGTAGGCGGCGGAGAGGCCGGCCGGACCGGAGCCGATGACCGCGACCTTGCGGGCCGCGTTCTCGGCGCTCTCGCGGATCTCCGGCAGCTGCGGCTCCTTCTCCTGCTCCACCATGAAACGCTTGACATGGCGGATCGCCAGCGCGCCGTCCAGGGACGAGCGCATGCACTTGCTCTCGCACGGGTGGAAGCAGACGCGTGCGCAGATGCTGGCCAGCGGGTTACGCTCGCGATGCATCTTCAGCGCCTCGTCGTAACGCTGCTCTCCGACCAGGCTCACGAAGCCGGGGATGTTCACGCTGGCCGGGCAGGCGTTGGAGCAGGGCGACTTGAACATCGTCGCACAGACGCCGGCCTCGCAGTACTTGTCCTTGATGTGGGCCTCGTACTCGTGGCGGAAGTGGCGGATGGTGCTGAGCACCGGGTTGGGCGCGGTCTGGCCGAGCCCGCAGAGCGCCGTCTCGCTGATCGTCTCGCCGAGGGCGATGAGGCGCTCGATGTCGCCCTCCTCGCCCTCGCCGTTGCAGATGCGCTCCACGATCTCGAGCATCCGCTTCGTGCCCACGCGGCAGGGCGGGCACTTGCCGCAGCTCTCCTCCTGGGTGAACTCGAGGAAGAACCGGGCGATGTCGACCATGCACGTGTCCTCGTCCATGACGATGACGCCGCCGGAGCCCATGATGGCGCCGAGCTCCTGCAGGGTGGCGTAGTCGACCGGCACGTTGAGGTGCTCCTTGGGGATGCAGCCGCCCGAGGGGCCGCCGAGCTGGGCCGCCTTGAAGGACTTGCCGTTAGGGATGCCCCCGCCCACCTCGTAGACCAGCTCGCCGAGCTGCATGCCGATCGGCACTTCGACGAGGCCTGTGTGCTGCACGTTGCCGCCGAGGGCGAAGACCTTGGTGCCCGCGCTGCTCTCGGTTCCGGTGCTGGCGAACCAGGCCGCTCCCTTGAGGATGATGGGCGCGATGTTGGCGAACGTCTCGACGTTGTTGAGCACGCTCGGCTTGCCCCAGAGGCCGCTGACGGCCGGGAACGGCGGCCGCGGCCGCGGCTCGCCCCGGTTGCCCTCGATCGAGGTCATGAGGGCGGTCTCCTCGCCGCAGACGAAGGCGCCGGACCCCATGCGGATCTCGAGGTCGAAGTCGAAGCCGGACCCCATGATGTCCTTGCCGAGGAGGCCGTAGTCGCGGGCCTGGCCGAGGGCGTGCTCGAGCCGCTCCACGGCGAGCGGGTACTCGGCGCGCACGTAGACGTAACCCTGGTGGGCGCCGATCGCGAAGGCGCCGATGGTCATGCCCTCGATGAGCGAGTGCGGGTCTCCCTCGAGCACGGAGCGGTCCATGAAGGCTCCGGGGTCGCCCTCGTCGGCGTTGCAGAGGATGTACTTGACGTCGTTGTCCTGCTGCTGGGCGAAGCGCCACTTCATCCCGGTGGGGAAGCCGGCGCCGCCGCGGCCGCGCAGGCCGGAGTCGAGGATCTCCTGGACGACCTGCTCGGGCGTCATCTCGGTGAGCACCTTGGCCAGTGCCTGGTACCCCTCACGGGCGATGTACTCGTCGATCTTGAGGGGGTCGATGATGCCCGAGTTGCGCAGCACGATCTTGACCTGGCGGTTGAAGAACGGGATGTCGTCCATCTCGGCCTGGGTCCGGTCGGTGCCGGGCGCGTGGCTCACGAGGCGCTCGACCACGCGCCCCTTGAGGAGGTGCTCTTCGACGAGTTCGGGGACGTCGTCGACCTTGATGTTCTGGTAGAAGACGCCGTCCGGGTAGACCAGCGCCACGGGGCCCTGGACGCAGGGGCCGAGGCAGCCGGTCTCGACGACGTCGATCTCGCCGGCGAGGCCGCGCGCCTCGATCTCCTCGCGCACCGCCTTGCTCACGTCGAGGGCGCCGGAGGCGATGCAGCCGCCGCCGGTGCAGATCAGGAAGTGACTTCTCACATCAGCCATGGTCGGTTCACTCGCTCTCAGGTCTTGATGAGGTAGGCCTCGACGGGGGTACCGCCGACGAGGTGATTGACGACGATGGTGCGGACCTTGTCCTTGTCCAGCAGGCCGTAGCGGTACAGCGTGCCGTCGGCCGTGGTGACGGTGGCCATCGGCTCCTCCTCGCACAGGCCGGCGCAGCCGGACTGATGCAGGCTGGTCGACGTCACGCCGTTGGCGGCGAGCTCGGCCATGAAGGCCGCGACGATCTCACGCGCGCCGGCGGCGATGCCGCAGGTCCCCATGTGCACGGTCACCTGCGTCTCCTTGCGGCCTTCGCGCAGGTCGATGTCGGCCTTGGCCTTCGCGGCCAGCGCCTTGAGTTGGTCGGGGCTGGTGATCCTGTCAGCCATCAGACGCTCCTTTCACTGCCCGCGACAGGCTCGGCGAGCCGTTCCGCGGCCGATCGCCCGTTGCCTCCGTCCGCGCCCGCCAGCACGGGTTCGCCGGCGTACTGGGCCAGGATGTCGTTGATCCGCTTCGGCTTGACCCTGTGGTGGACGTCCTCGTCGACCATGATCACCGGGGCGAGGCCGCATGCGCCGAAGCAGCGGCCGATCTCGAGCGAGAACATGCGGTCCTCGGTGGTGCCGCCGATGTCGATGTCGAGTTCCTTCTTCAGCGCGTCCAGCACCTGCACACCGCCGCGCACGTAGCACGCCGTGCCGAGGCAGATGCGGATGAGGTGCTTTCCGCGCGGGACCGTGGTGAAGAACGAGTAGAAGCTCACCACGCCGGCCACCTCGCTGTACGGCTTGTCGAGCTGGCGCGCGATGTGCTTGAGGGCGACCTCGGGCAGATACCCGAAGATGCCCTGGGCGAGCTGGAGCACCGGTATCAGCGCCCCGGGCTTGCCCTTGTACTCGGTGATGACCGCGTCGAGGCGCTCGAGGAGTTCCTCCTCGGTCGCCTCCTCGGTGCAGCCCGCGCACTGGTTCACTGCTTCAGCCATTCCCCTCTCCTTCGCTTGATTCCGCTGTGCTCGATCCACAGATGTCGTTGCTGGTCATGCCAGCGAGTCCTGGAACGCGACGATCTCCGCAAGGTGCCGGGCCACGTCCGGGCCGCGCAGCGAGACGCGGTCCCCGCCGTCGCAGACCCTGACCCGGAACTCGATCGCCGGATTGGTGACGACCATCGTGGCGAGAGAGGCCGCGATGTCGCCGAGAGGCGGACGGTCGACGTTGACGATGCTCATGCGCGCGCTCACACGCACGCCGCCGAGCTCGTCCGAGCGTCCCACCTCAAGTCCGCCGCCGGCCGCTTCGGCCGCCTGGCGGAAGAGGCTGAGGCCGAGGCCGGTCTTCTTGTGACCCTTGGTGGTGAAGAACGGGTCCAGGGCCTGCTCCGGCTCGACCGGCAGCCCCGGTCCGTCGTCTTCGACGGTGATGGTGAGAGCGTCGTCGGCACGCTCGACGACGATGCTCGTGGCGATCACCGTCGCCCCGGCCCGCACCGAGTTCTCGAGGATGTCGAGGAGGTACAACGAGAGGTCATGCATCGCCGATACGCCTCCCCTCGAGGCCCTGCAGGGCGAGGACGAGCTCGGCGAAGTCAGGCCGGAGGCAGGTCACGGTCGTGCGCACCGCGCCGAGGTCGTGCAGGTAATGGGCGTCCGACGAGTGCAGGACCGGGAGGCCGTGCACCGCGTAGTCGGCCACGGCCGCCGAGTCGGGCGGCACGTGCCGTGAGAGCTCCACCGCGTCGAAGCCGGCGTCGGCGGGGAAGAACCCGAGCTGTCCGATCACGCCGAAGCTCCTGCGGTCGATGTGCGCCGCGACCGCCAGCCCGCGGTGCCGGTGCACCAGGTCCACGACCGCGTCCACGGTGAACGGCGTGGCCATGGCGAGGGCGCGCCGTTCGCGGTCGGACTCCCGCCCGTCCGCGTCACAGACGAGCTGCACCCCGAAGAACGCCTCGTAGTCGGGATCGACCGGCGGAAGAGCCGATCCCACCTCCTCCGCTGCCGTCTCGGCGGTGCGGGCGTCAGGGAAGAGCCCCACCACGTGACACTCCTCCAGCGTGGTGATCTCCATGCCGGCGAGCACGGCCAGACGCTCGCCGGCGGCCTCCTGTACGGCGGCGGCGTTGCGGGCGCTGTTGTGGTCGCAGACGGCGATCATGTCAAGACCTGCCGCGAGCGCCGCCGCGACGATCGCCGGCGGCGTCATCGCCGTGTCCGCGCAGGGCGAGAGCGCAGTGTGGACGTGCAGGTCTGCGGAGCAGACGTTCACGCATGGCTTCCCTTCACACCGAGGGCGTAGAGCCGGCCGACGACGTCGAAGGTGTCGGCCGGGGTCGAGTACAGCGCGATGCCCTCGGCGAGCGCCTTGGCGACGACGTCGTCCTCAGGACGGCGCCCGCCGGCGAACACCACGGCGGCCAGCTCCGCGTGGCTCGCGACGGCGATCACGTTCAGGTGTACCTGCAGGGTGACGAGCAGACCGCCTTCGGGGGCGTGCGCGAGCACGTCACTGAGCAGGTCCGAGGCGTACCCGCGCCCGATGTCGGCCTCGCGGCCGGCGGAGATCTCAGGAGTCAGCTCCGCGAGTCCGAGTTCGCGGGCGATGTCCTCGAGCTTCATGCGCCGTCCTCCTTCTCCTCCGGGATGACGTAAGGGCAGAGCGTCTGCGAGGCGCGCCCCATCACGATGTCCTCCGCCAGCGCGGCGCAGGTCGGCGCCCCGCAGACGCCGCAGTCCCTGGCCGGCAGGGCGGTCGTCTCGGCGTCGAGCCGGGCCAGCTTGCGGATCGCGACCGCCATGTCGGCGTCGAGGCGGATGCCGGGGCGGGCGCGGAACGCGTGCGCCCGGTCATGCCGGCGCCCGGCGCCCGGCGCGCATCCTCCGGTTGTCGCCCACCGCCAGGCGGCGACGTAGGCGTCCTCAGTCAGCAACGGCGAGCCGAAGCAGCCTCCGTCGCAGAGATAGGGCTCGATGACCGAGACGCCGGGGAGGCGGTCGTCCTCGACCGCCTCCAGCACCGCCGTCGTGTGCGACACGCCGGTCACGACGAGCAGATCGTCAGTGCGCCCCGGCTCAGGCGGGACCGTCGCCCTCCGGGACCCGGACCTGGCGCGTGCCGCCAGGAGGGGCGACACGGCCTGCTGCACGGTCGCCGCCGTCACGGTGTCGCGCTGGGCGGTGGGATGCTGGGCGAGCAGCGCCGTGCGCTGGCTCGGGCACGAGACGACGAAGGTGGCGGCGCGCCCGAGCAGGTCCTGTTGCGCCGCCTCCCACGGGGAGGCGAAGGGCGCGAGATGCTCGAGCAGGGCCGGGAACTTGACCTCGACGAGGTTGGTCACGGCGGGGCAGACCGGGGAGATCACGGGTGTGGGTCCATCCCCGCTCGCGGCGCGCTCCAGGACGGCGCGCCGCAACTCGTCCTCGTAGCGGTGCACGGAGAGGATCTCGTCGTAGCCCAGGCCGCGCAGCTCCTCCGCCACCGCCTCGGGGTCGTGCCCGCCGAACCCGGCGAGCAGGGCCGGCGGCACGATCAGGAGATCGCCGCCGCCGAGGGCTCCCGGTGCGTCGGTCATGGTGAGCGCATCGTGCGGGCAGGCCGCGATGCAGGCGGTGCAGTCGATGCACAGGTGATCGAGCACCTGGGGGTGCGCGTCGCGGACGCGGATGGCGGCCGTGGGGCAGGCGACCAGGCAGTGGCGGCATTCGTTGCAGCGCTCGGCGATCACGCCGAGCGAGGACGGCCGCGCGCCCTGGTCGGTCGCCTGGGGTCTCAGCACGACGGAGAAGCTCACGCGTGTGCCGGTGTCCGGGGCGGACGTCACGCTCAGGCGATCGCTGTTGCGCAGGATGTTGGGCAGGCCCATGCCGGCCCCGAAGCCGAGCGCCCGGGCCTCGGCGGAGGCCGTCGACCATCCTTCGCGCATGGCCGAATCGACGTCCGCGATGCCGGGGCCCTCGTCGGTCACGTCCACGTCAAGCTGTCCCTCGCTCACGGCCGCCTCCAGGCGGCCGCCGCCCTCGGCGTGGATGACCACGTTCATCTCGGCCTCGTACGCCGCGATCGTGGCACGACGCACGGCCTCGCTCTCGGCGCCGATGCGCTTGAGGTGCTGCTTGAGGTCGCGGGACGCGGCGCCGGCGCTCGTGAAGTCGCCGCAGCGTATGTCGTAGGCGAGGTGCTCCATGCGCGTCAGGCGCGTCCCCCGTCGAGCGCCCGGTAGATCAGTCCGCAGGTCTCGAAGACGCCCTGGGACGAGACCATGAGGAGGGTGTGGTTCTCGCGTGCCAGCTCGATCATCTCGGCGTCAGGCCGCACGCCGTTCACGAAGCAGATGCCGGGTACGTCCATCAGCTCGGCGACGCGCAACATCTGCACACTGGCCAGGTTGGTGACGAGCAGGGTCTTGTCTGACGCCTCGTTGAGCAGGTCACTGACGCGGTCGCCGGCGTAGACCCTGGCGACCGCCGTGCCCCCGGGCCTGCCCGGCGTCACCACGTCGGCGCCGATCCCGGCGGCCAGTTCTTCGAGCTTCATGTTTGACCTCGCAAGCAGGGATTCCAGCCTCTTGACCATCGGGTCGAGGTCGCCGTCGCCGTCGGTCGACGCCTCCCCGCGTCCGCCGAGGCGGGCGAAGTAGGCGGCCGACTCGAGGGCGGCCGTGATGTCCATGTACTCCACGAAGATGTCGGCCGGCACGGCCAGGGGCGTCGACGCGAAGCTTATGAGGCTCTTCACGCCCGCGCGCACGAGTGTCTCGGCGGCCTCCTGGGCGACGTCTCCGGGGACGGCCAGCACGGCGATCTGCACGCCGTGCTCTCGCACGATCCGCTCCATGAGCGAAGCGTCGAAGCAGCGCACCTGGTGGATCGTCGTGCCGGTGAGCCCCGGGTCGACGTCGAACGCCACCACGATGCGGACCGACGGGCTCTCGTCGGCGAAGTGCGCCAGAACGGCGTGTCCGAGATTGCCCACGCCCACCAGTGCCACGTCCTGCCGCACGGAGCCGTCCAGAAAATGGGAGATGCTCTCCGCGCAGGCGGTCACGTCGTATCCCTTGTTGGGGCTGCCGGAGTAGCCGATCGCCATGAGGTCGCGACGGACCTGGGCTGCGGTGACGACCGCATGGCGGGCGAGTTCGTGCGAGTAGATGCTCTCGATGCCGTCGGTCTGCAGGGTCCGCAGCAGGCGACGGTAGCGGCTCAGGCGCGATACGGTCTTTCTCGATACCACCAAGGCTCCCGGGCGGTGGGTGTGGCCTCGTCGTGCAAGTTCGTTACGGAACTAACATTGTGAATCGCGTCACGATTCTCCGCCTCGATCGGGCGTTTGTCAACACGCCCGCGCAGATTCGCACAGGGTCGCGCATTGTCCAAAATGGCCAAGTGACCCTTCATTGTCTGCTCGCGCGTACGTTGACGTGGCGCGTGTTCGACGAAGTGGCTCTGATAGAGTCCTGCCTGAGCCGTGGGGGTGTCGTCGCGCTCCCATTCCCGAGGCAGAACGTCCTACCTGGAGGTCGTGTGATGACGGACAAGCCCGCCTACATGAAGCACATGCCGTACTTCCTGGCTCCACTGGCTCCTTTCACGGCCGAGAGCGCCGCAGGGAGCTGGGTCACCGACACCGAGGGCCAGAAGTGGCTCGACTTCGTCATGGGCATCGCCGTGATGAGCACCGGCTATTCGCACCCCAAGGTGGTCACCGCCGTGCAGGAGCAGGCGGCCAAGGTGTCGCACGCGCAGATGGGCGTGTGGCGGCACCAGCCCATGCTCGACCTGGCCGCGAAGATGCAGGAGATCCTCCCGGAGGGCATGGACCAGGTCCTCTTCCAGAACTCGGGCGCCGAGGCGGTCGAGAACGCGGTCAAGCTGGCCAAGCAGGCCACCCGGCGGACCAACGTCATCGCCTTCCAGGGGGCCTTCCACGGTCGTACGCATCTCGCCATGGCGCTGACCTGCTCGGGGGTCCACTACCGCGGCCACATGGAGCCGCTCATGGGCGGTATCCATCACGCCCGGTACTGCTACCCCTTCCGCACGCCGGCGTCGGAGGATCCGACGGCCTACGCGCTGGAAGACGTCCGCCGCGTGCTGCGCGCCGAGATCGTCGGCGACGACGTGGCCTGCATCATCGTCGAGCCCATCCAGGGCGAGGGCGGTTTCGTCGTGCCCACCGCCGAGTTCATGCAGGGTCTGCGCGCGATCGCGGACGAGATCGGCGCCCTGCTCATCATCGACGAGATCCAGGCCGGCATCGGCCGGACCGGCAAGTGGTTCTGCCTCGAGCACTACGGCGTGAAGCCCGACATCATCACCAGCGCCAAGGGCCTCGGTTCCGGTTACCCGATCGCTGCCATCGCGGCGCGCGCCGAGCTGTGGGACAAATGCATGGCCGGCTCCATGGGTGGCACCTACGGCGGCAACGCGGTGGGGTGTGCGGCGGCCGTCGCCACCATCGAGGCGATCAAGGAAGACGGCATGCTCGAGAACGCCGCCCGGCAGGGCGACAAGCTCAAGGCGTACTTCGAGAAGCTGCAGCAGACCTACCCGGCCATCGGCGAGGTCCGGGGCAAGGGTCTCATGATGGCGATCGAGTGCGTCATGCCGGGCACCAAGGACCCGAACCCCGCCGCCGCCAAGGCCTTCATCGCCGAGTGCATCAAGCGGCGCCTCATCGTGATGGGTGCGGGGGCGTTCGGCAACTGCTTCCGCATG
>JAAYBE010000360.1 GCA_012719015.1 Actinomycetota bacterium | reverse complement strand
TTCACGGTCAAGGGCCTGATCCACCCCCCCGACGGGACCGTCGCCTATCTGCGCTATCTGCCTGACGAGCGGGGGGAGCGCCGCCGTGACGGCGTGCCGTATCGCAAGGTCTACGCGTTCGACGACATGGTCGCGGCCTTGAAGGCCCACGGCGGGGCCGGGTTCCTGGTCGATGATCCGGTGCTGGGCGCCCGTCTGCAGATCGTGCCGGACGGACACGTCATCAGGGTGTACGACCCGCGGCGCCGGCTGGTCGAACTGCGTCGGGCGCCGGCCGACGCGCTGGAGGACGCCGCCGCGCGGCTGGCGGCCGCGGTAGGCGCGGCGGCGGGGGTGCCCGCGGGGGACCTCGGCATCAGCGGGTCGCTGTTGTTCGGGCTGCAGGCCCCGGACTCCGACCTCGACACCGTGGTCTACGGCGACGCGTCCTGCCGGATCGTGCACGAGACTCTGCGCAGCCTGCTCGCGGACCCGCGCTCCGGGCTGCGGCCGCACGATGCCGCGGGGCTGGCCGCCGTCGCGGCGGCGCACCGCCCGGACACGCCGATCTCCCCGAGCGACTTCGTACGTCTGCAGGGGCGCAAGGTCAACGAGTTCACGTTCGACGGGCGGGGCGTCTTCTTCCGCTTCGTCAAGCGCCCGGGGGAAGGGGGCGAACGGTACGGCGAGCGGCGCTACCAGCCGCTCGGACAGGCCGTCATCCGTGCGCGCGTGCACGACGCGCGCGAGGCCCTGTTCACGCCGTGCTCCTACGGCGTCGGCGACGTGACCGTCGTCGAGGGGGCGCCTGCCGACCGTCTGGGCAGCGTCGTCTCCTACCGGGGCCGCTTCGCCGACCAGGCGCGGGAGGGCGAGTGGATCACTGCGCGCGGCACCGTGGAGCGGGTCGTGCCGGCGGCGGGCGCCCCGTCGACCCGTCTGGTCGTGGGCGCTCCCGGCGACTTCCTCATCAGCGCGCCGGGCTGACCTGGTGACGGGAAGGGTGCGCCGCGCCGGCGGCGACGCCGGGGCACGGCGCTCCCGTGCTACCATGGGCCTCCCGCAACCCGACGAGGGACCCATCGTGTTCGACTCGCTCTCCGAGCGCCTGCAGGGCGCACTGCAACGACTCAAGGGCCACGGCAAGCTCACCGCCGAGGACGTCGACGCGGCCATGCGCGAGATCCGCCTCGCCCTCCTCGAGGCGGACGTCAATTTCAAGGTCGTGCGTCAGTTCGTGGCGCAGGTGAAGGAGCGGGCGCTGGGCGTCGAGGTCATGGAGAGCCTCACGCCGGCTCAACAGGTCGTCAAGATCGTCAACGACGAGCTCGTCGCCCTCATGGGCAGCGGCGACTCGCGGCTCGCCTTCAGCGGTCACCCGCCGACGGTCGTGCTCATGGCCGGCCTCCAGGGCTCCGGCAAGACGACCACCTGCGCCAAGCTCGCCAAGCTGCTCAAGAAGGACGGCAAGCGACCGGTGCTGATCGCCGCCGACGTCTACCGTCCGGCGGCCATCGAGCAGCTGCAGACGCTGGCCGGGCGCGTGGACGTCCCCTGTTACGCGCCCGGCGCCGACGTCGACCCGGTCGACATCGCGCGTGACGGCGTCGCCTTCGCGCGCTCCCACGGCGACGTGGCCATCATCGACACCGCCGGCCGCCTGCACGTCGACGAGGAGCTCATGGCCGAGCTGGTGCGGATCCGCGACGCCGTCAAGCCGCACAACGTGCTGCTCGTCGTCGACGCCATGACGGGTCAGGACGCGGTCAACGCGGCCGACGCCTTCAAGGGCCGCGTCGACCTCGACGGCGTGGTGCTCACCAAGCTCGACGGCGACGCCCGCGGCGGGGCGGCGCTCAGCGTGCGCGCCGTGACCGGCAAGCCCATCAAGTACGCGAGCACCGGGGAGAAGCTGGACGACTTCCACGTGTTCCACCCCGACCGCATGGCGAGCCGCATCCTCGGCATGGGCGACGTCCTCAGCCTCATCGAGCGGGCGGAGGAGTCGCTCGACGAGAAGAAGGCGGCGGAGATGGAGGCCAAGCTCCGCCGCGCGGAGTTCACCTTCGAGGACTTCCTCGACCAGCTCAAGCAGGTCCGCAAGATGGGCTCGCTCTCGAGCATCCTCGGTATGCTGCCCGGTATTCCCGGGATGAAGGAGCTCAAGAACGTCCAGGTGGACGACCGCCAGCTGGACCGGATCGAGGCGATGATCTTCAGCATGACGCGCCAGGAGCGGCGCCACCCCGAGATCATCGACGGCAGCCGCCGGCGCCGCATCGCCGCGGGCAGCGGCGCCAGCGTCCAGGAGGTCAACAACCTGCTCAAGCAATACCGCGAGATGCAGAAGATGCTCAAGATGTTCTCGAGCGGGCGGATGCGGGGGTTTCGCCTGCCGGGCATGAGCGGGTAGACTAACGGCTCGTGTGGCCCGACGCCGGGTCGCGTTCTTCCGAGAGAGTACCCTGAGGGGGTGACACCTGTTGGCAGTGAGAATGAGATTGACCCGGGTCGGGAGCACCAAGAACCCCGTCTACCGTATCGTCGTCGTCGATTCCCGGACGCGCCGTGACGGACGCGCCATCGAGACCATCGGTCAGTACAACCCGCGCACGGAGCCGTCGCTCATCAGCATCGATGAGGAGAAGGCGAAGAAGTGGCTGAGCGAGGGCGCGCAGCCCTCGCGCACGGTCAAGAAGCTGCTCTCCATCAAGGGCATCCGCAAGTGACGGGGGCCGCCCGGAGGCGACGGAGGAAGTACTGGGATGCTGAAGGACCTGCTTGAGTATCTGGCCAAGTCGCTGGTGGACGACCCCGACGCGGTCCATGTGGATGTCACGGAGACGGACACCACCGTGGTGCTGGAGCTCTCGGTGGCGAAGGACGACGTCGGCAAGGTGATCGGCAAACAGGGGCGTATCGCCCGGTCGCTGCGCACCATCGTCAAGGCCTCGGCCGTGCGCGACGGCAAACGTGCCGTGGTGGAGATCGTCGACTGAGCGTCGCGTGCCGAGGGGTCTTCTGAATCTCCCATGACCGACCTCAGCCTCTGGTCCGTCGGCACCTTGGGCAGGGTCCACGGCCTCAACGGAGAGCTGTATCTCAACCTCGCCCCCTCCGGCCTTGAGAGACTGGAGCTGGGAGAGCGCTTCCTGCTCGCCGGCGAGGACGCCGACCGTCCTCGTCCCTGTGTGGTGACGCGGGTCGGCGGCACAGACCGACGCCCGCTGGTCGCTCTCGACCTCGCCTCGACCCGCGAGGAGGCGGTGGCCCTGCAGGGACGGGAGCTCCTCGCCGCCGGGCCGCGGCTGGAGGAGCAGCCCCACTACCGCGTCGGTGATCTCCTGGGGTCCCCGGTGCGCACCGCCGCCGGCCGCCCGGTGGGTACGGTGCACGACGTGCTCGAGGCGCCCGCCCACGAGATCCTGACGGTGCGGGCGCCTCACGGGGCGGAGGTCCTCATCCCCCTGGTAGAGGAACTCGTCGTGCTGGAGGACGGAGTTCTGGTGGTGGTCGACGGACTCCTCGACGAACCCGGCGCGGAGGGCTGAGTCGTGCGCTTCGACGTGTTCACCCTGTTCCCGGCCGCCTTCGACTGGTATCTGACCCAGGTGCACATCCGTGCCGCCGGCGAGCTTGGTCACGAGTACCTGCTCACCGATTACCGCGACCACACCCCGCTCAGCCATCAGCAGGTGGACGACACCCCGTACGGCGGCGGCGCCGGCATGGTGCTGCGGATCGACGTGGTGTGCGCGGCCCTCGAGGCCGTCTTCGGCGTCGCGGCCGACCACGTCAAAGACGCACGCCGCGTCGTCGAGCTCACACCGAAGGGCAGGCAGCTCGACGACGCGCTCGCCGGCGAGCTGGCCGCCGGAGCCGACCTCGTCCTGCTCTGCGGCCGCTACGAGGGCATCGACGAGCGGGTCACCCACGTCGTCACGGACCGCGTCTCCATCGGGCCTTACGTACTCTCCGGAGGAGAGGTCGCCGCGATGGCGCTCCTCGACGCGGTCACGCGCAAGCTGCCCGGCGTGATCAGCAACCCGGCCAGCGTCGTGAGCGAGTCGCACGCGGCGGAGCTGGGGGGCGGGGCGGAGTACCCGCACTACACGCGCCCCGCCGAGTTCCGCGGATGGGAGGTCCCTGAGGTGCTGCGCAGCGGGCATCACGCCGAGATCGAACGCTGGCGCAGAGAGCAGGTCGAGCGCCGCTGAGGCGGCGCGTCCCGCCGTGGCCGCGTTTTGCCATGCCCCGACGGCCCTGTTAGACTAGCCGCCGTTTCGCTGAGGAAAGACGAGGGTCCGTGAACATCATCGAGAACATCGAGCGCGAGCAGCTGCGCGACGACATCCCGGCGTTCAAGGCCGGCGACACCGTGAAGGTCCACTTCAAGGTAGTCGAGGGCAGCCGTCACCGCATCCAGGTCTTCCAGGGCACCGTGATCAAGCGCCAGGGAGAGGGCGTGCGCGAGACCTTCACCGTCCGCAAGCAGTCCTTCGGGGTCGGCGTCGAGCGCACGTTCCCTGTCCACTCGCCGAAGATCGAGCGGATCGAGGTCGCGGCGATCGGCGACGTGCGGCGCGCCAAGCTCTACTACCTGCGCCAGAAGGTCGGCAAGAAGGCGCGCGTGCGCGAGAAGCAGCGCTGAGCCGGGGCGGCCGGCTGCCGCACGCCTGCGGCGGCTGACCTCCGCCGGCGGCCTCGTGCGGCGTGACGTCCGCCGCCGGCCCGCTCGCCCCCAGACCGTGCCCGCCCGTGCCTGCGGAGGCTCTGGTACACTCTCGCCCGGCGGAGCAGGAGGAAGATGAGCGACACGCACGACGGTGAAGCCGGGCGCGACCGGGGCGACAAGCAGGCGTCCACGACGCGCACCATCCTCGAGTACGTGGTGCTGGCGGTCGTCGCCATCAGCGTCGCGCTCCTGATCCAGGCGTTCCTCGTCAAACCCTACCGGATCCCCTCCGAGTCCATGGAGGACACCCTGCTCATCGGCGACCGCGTGCTGGTCGACCGCATCTCCTGGCGGTTCTCCGAGCCCGCCCGCGGCGACATCGTCGTCTTCCACCCGCCGTTCGCAGGGCCGGTGCTGATCAAGCGCATCATCGGCATGCCTGGAGACGAGATCTCCCTCGCGGGGGACGTCGTCCGGGTGAACGGGCAAGCGCTCAGCGAGCCCTACGTGCGCCGGGTGGACGGTGCGCCCGTCCCCACTGAGCCGTTCGACAACGGGCTGCCGTGGGCGTTGCAGCAGCCGTACGTCGTCCCCCAGGGGAGCTACTTCGTCATGGGCGACAACCGCGTGGACAGCGGCGACAGTCGGGAGTTCGGGCCGGTCTCGCGCGGCCAGCTGGTGGGGAAGGCGTTCGCGCGCTACTGGCCGCCGGGCCGCATCGGCGGCATGGGAGCCGGCTGAGCCGCGGCCCGGTCGCGGCCGTGAGCCGGCGCATCGCGTTCGATCTGGAGGCCGGCGGCGGCGACGGAGCGACCGTCGCGGGCGCGGACGAGGCCGGCCGCGGCTGTCTCGCCGGGCCGCTCGCCGCGGCTGCGGTCTCTCTGGACTACGCGGCGCTGGACGCGGCCGACCGCGAGGCCCTCGCCGGCCTCGACGACTCCAAACGACTCAGTCGTTCCCGGCGCGAGTCCCTCTACGCCGAGATCCTGGGCCGCGCCCGGCAGGTGGTGGTCGTGCTCTGCTCGCCGGCGACGATCGACCGGGAGGGCCTCCACCGCTGCAACCTGCGCGCGCTGACGCGGGCGGTCGAGCTGCTCCGGCCGGCGCCGGACGTCGTCCTGGTCGACGGCTTCCGCCTGCCGGGCTGTGGTCGGGAGCACAGGGCGCTGGTCGGCGGCGACCGCCTCTCCGCCGCCGTCGGCGCCGCCTCCATCGTGGCCAAGGTCACGCGCGACCGCCTCATGCGCAGTCTGCACGACGACTACCCGGCCTACGGTTTCGACAGTCACGTGGGGTACGCGACGGCCGCCCACCAGGCGGCGATCTGCAGGCACGGCGTCTGCGACCTCCACAGACTCTCCTTCGCGGCCGCCGCCTACCGGCAACTCGAGCTGGATCCGGACATCGCACGGGACCACTGAGGATCCTCCAGGCCGTACGAGCGGCAGGTCGACGATCCTCAAGCGTCACCCGGGGATGCCGATCGACACCCTCCGCGGGACGCCGCCTGCGCTCTAGGCTGGCGACATGGACTCCCGTCGACATCTCGGCCGTATCGCAGAGGCGGCTGCGGCCCGTCATCTCGTCACAGAGGGTTGGTCGCTCGTCGGCCGCAACGTGCGCGTGGGTCGCGGCGAGCTCGACCTGATCGTGCGCCGCGGCGACGTGCTCGCCTTCGTCGAGGTCAAGGCGCGGCGCAGCACGGACTACGGCACGCCCGAGGATGCGGTGGACGGCCGCAAGCGTCGTCAAGTCGCGCGCCTCGCCGAGCTCTGGCTGGCGGCGCGGCCGTGGGCGCTGACCGGCGTGAGCGAGGTGCGCTTCGACATCGTCGCCGTCGACGCGGCGGCGCGTCCGCCTGAGGTACGTCACCTCGAGGCGGCGTTCACGCGGGACGGATGACCGGCATGGCCGGGGACGGCGACGGCGGGCCGGAGAAGAGGACGTCATGTTGGCGCGGATCGAGACCGAGGCCCTGAACGGCCTCCAGGGCCACCCCGTGGTGGTGGAGGCCGACGTCGTGCCGGCGGCGCCGGCCTTCAGCGTGGTCGGCCTGCCCGACGCGGCGGTGCAGGAGAGCCGCGAGCGGGTGCGCGCCGCGATCGTGAACTCCTCATACCAGTTCCCGTCCCGGCGCATCACCGTCAACCTCGCCCCGGCAGATCTGCGCAAAGAGGGGCCCTCGTTCGACCTGCCCATCGCGCTGGCCTTCCTGTCGGCGACGGGTCAGGTCAGGGACGGAGCCGACGGTCGGGGCCCTTTGGCCGCGGTCGGCGAGCTGGGTCTGGACGGGAGCGTGCGGCCCGTCGCGGGGGCGCTCGCCGTCGCGCAGAGCCTGCGGGCGCGCGGCGTGCGCGGGCTCATCCTCCCGGCCGGCAACGCCGGCGAGGCCGCGCTGGTGCCGGGGCTGGAGGTCTATCCGGCGCGGACGCTCACCGAGGCCGTGACGCAACTGGAGGCGGGCGGCGGAGAGGCCGCCGCGCCCGCCGACCTCGACAGCCTGCTCGCCGCTGCGCTGGACGACGAGGCCGACTTCGCCGACATCATCGGGCAGGAGGTCGTCAAGCGCGCCCTCGAGATCGCAGTGGCCGGAGCGCACAACGTGCTCATGACAGGCCCGCCCGGCGCCGGCAAGACGATGCTGGCCCGGCGCCTCCCCGGCATAATGCCTCCGCTCACGCGTGAGGAGGCCCTCGAGATCACGCGCGTCCACAGCGTGGCGGGGCTCCTGCCGCCCGGCCAGCCGCTGGTGGTGCGGCGGCCCTTCCGGGCGCCGCACCACAGCATCTCCTCGCCCGGGTTGATCGGGGGCGGCGGCACGCCGCGTCCGGGCGAGGTCAGCCTCGCGCACCTCGGTGTGCTGTTCCTCGACGAGTTCCCCGAGTACAGGCTCGCCGCGCTCGAGGGTCTGCGTCAGCCGCTCGAGGACGGTGAGGTCACGATCAGCCGCCGGCTCACGTCGGTCACGTTCCCTGCCCGGTTGATGCTGGTCGCCGCGATGAACCCGTGCCCGTGCGGCTTCCGCGGCGACCGCGAACGTGAGTGCGTCTGTTCGGGCCACAGGCTGCAGCAGTACCGCTCCCGTCTCAGCGGTCCTCTGCTCGACCGGATCGACCTCCGGCTCGACGTCCCCCGAGTGCCGCCCGCGGCGCGCCGCGGGCGGCGTCCGTCCGAGGCGTCGGCGGCGATCCGGGCGCGTGTGGGGCGGGCGCGGGACCGGCAGGTACGCCGGCTGGCGAGCACCGGCGTGTACGCCAACGCCCACATGAACGCTCGTCAGCTCCGGACGTCCTGCCGCCTCGACCCGGCGGCGGCCGCCCTGCTCGACCAGGCCTACGACCGCATGCGTTTGAGCGCGCGCGCCGCGGACCGCGTCGTCAAGGTCGCGCGCACCATCGCCGACCTCGACGGATCCGACGTGATCGCGGTGCAGCACATCGGCGAGAGCCTCAGCTACCGCGACCGGCGCGGTGAACCCGGTGCCTGAGCGGATGCCCGGGACTCGGGCGATGTGCGTGTGGCTGGGGACGCTCGCCTCCTGGCGTCCGGGCCTCATCGGCCGGCTGGTGCGTGAGTGCCGTACCACAGCCGCGGTGCTCGCGCAGGATCCGGCGGATATCGCCGCTTTCGCGCGACGGGAGGTCCCGAGGCGGCGAACGCGGGGCGGAGAGGCGGCTGCGTCCGTGGAGCAGGCGACCGATGAGGGGCGGTTCGCCGCGGCGCTCGCCGCCGGTCCGGGGGTCACCCTGCAGCGCATGGAGAGCCGCCCTCCCGGCGACTTGGTGGTGGCCTGGAACGAACCGCTCTATCCCGACCAGCTGCGCGATCTCCCCGATCCCCCGCTCTGCCTGTTCGCGCGCGGGGGGCCAGACGGCGCCGCGGTCCGGACCCGTCTGGCCGCCATCGCGGATGCGCCCCTCGTGTCCGTGGTGGGCACGCGCTCCCCGTCCGCCTACGGCGAGGAGATGGCGCGACGGCTGGCGGGCGATCTCGCCAGGCGGGGGCTGGCGGTGGTGAGCGGCCTCGCACTGGGCATCGACGCCGTCGCCCAGGCGGCCGCTCTGGACGCGCCCGCTCCGTCTCCCGCCGGGCTCCCCCGCACGGTCTCGGTGCTCGGCTGCGGCGCCGACGTCGTCTATCCGCGCCGCAACCTGCGCCTGTACGAGCGCGTCGTCCGCGACGGTCTCATCCTCAGCGAGTTCGCCTGGGGTGTGTCCGCGCGCGCCTGGCGGTTCCCGGCGAGGAACCGGGTCATGGCGGCCCTGGGGAGAGCCGTGGTGCTCGTCGAGGGCGCCAGGCGGAGCGGAGGGCGGATCACCGTCGCGCACGCCGCCGACCTGGGGAGGGAGGTCCTGTGCGTCCCCGGCGAGGCCGGGAGGCGCCTCAGCGAGGCGCCCAACCGTCTGATCGCGGAGGGGGCCAGGGTCTGCGAGAGCGTCGACGACGTACTCGCCGCCATCGGCGTCCCGTCTGTGAGGCCGGGGGAGACGGGGGAGGACGCCCCGCCGTCGGTGTCCCCCTCGCACGGCTCCGCCGTGCGCGACGTGCTCGAGGCTCTGCAGGACGCGCCGGCCACGGTGGACGAGCTGGCCCGGCGCTGCGCCCTCTCCGTCGCCGCCGCGGCCGCCACGGTCAGCGGTCTCGAGATCGAGGGGCTGGCGCGGCGCGAGGACGGGGGGAGGTATCGGCTCCTGCGGGTCTGAGGTGAGCCGAGGCAGGAAGGCGCGCGCCGCGCGTTGAAAGCTAGGTCGCCTCAGGGGGTGCGCGTTGGCAACTCCGCACGAGAGCGGCGCCCGACAGACCGACACCACAGACGACTGCGCGGCGCGGGCCGATCCGTCGGGCCTGCATCGGGCGTTCCTGCGCGATCTCGAGGTGGCCGGCGCCAGCGCAGCCACCCTGAGGTCCTACGCCTCGGACCTGCAGCAGCTGCTGGAGTGGCTCACTGAGCACGACCTCACGGTCATCGGGCTCGACCGCCGTCGGGTGCGCGGCTTCTGCGCCGACCTCGGGCGTCGCGGCTACGCCCCGGCCACACTGGCGCGCAAACTCTCGACCCTGCGCGGCTTCACCCGTCACCTCACCGAGAGAGGGACGCTCGCGGCGGACCCGGCGCGGGGCCTGCCCGGTCCGCGCCGGCGTCGTCGGTTGCCGCGCGTCCTGAGTCTCTCCGAGGTGGAGCGACTGGTCGCCGCGACCGAGGGCACCGACCCGCTCGCCCTGCGCGACCGCCTGATCCTCGAGATGCTCTACGGCTGCGGCTTGCGCACCATGGAGCTGGTGCGGCTCCGCCTGGGCGACGTGCGAGCCGTGGAGGCTCAGATCGTGGTCCGCGGCAAGGGCGGCAAGACCCGCGTCGTGCCGCTCGGCGAGGAGGCGTCCGCCGCCCTGCGGCGCTACCTCGAGCGCGGCCGCGGCGAGCTTGAACGCCATGCGGGACTCGCCGCCACGACCGTCGACACAGAGGCTCCCGGCCGCCGGCGCGAGGCGGTCCTGCTGCTCTCGCGGAGCGGCAGACCGCTGCTCACGTCGGACGTCCGCCGGCTCGTAGTAAAATACAGTCGCGAGGCGGGCATCGATCCGGCGTCGCCGCACATGCTGCGGCACGCGTACGCGACCCACATGCTCGAGAGAGGGGCTGACTTGCGCGCCATCCAGGAGCTGCTTGGGCACGCATCGGTCTCCACCACACAGGTCTACACCCATGTGAGTGGAGCTCACCTGCGGCGGACCTACGATCTGCACCATCCGCGGGCCTGAGGGGCCGGCTCCATGACCCGTTTGGACGAACAGAAGGTGAGAGAGCTCTGGGCGCGGTACAAGTTCCAGGGCGAGAAAGAGGCGCGCGACCGCCTCATCCTGGCGTATTCACCTCTCGTGAAATACGTCGCGGGCCGCATGAGCAACGGCCTGCCCGCGCACATCGAGGAGTCCGACCTCATCAGTTACGGCCTCCTGGGTCTCATCGGAGCGCTCGAGCGCTTCGACCCTGACCGCGAGATCAAGTTCGAGACCTACGCCATCTCCCGCATCAAGGGGTCGATCATCGACGAGCTGCGCTCCCTCGACTGGGTGCCCCGCTCGGTGCGCAGCAAGGCACGCGAGATCGAGAAGGTCTGCGCGATCCTCGAGAACCGCCTGCAGCGGGCGCCGTCCGACCACGAGATCGCCGCAGAGCTCGGTCTCAGCGTGGAGGAGTTCCAGCAGGCGCTCACGCAGATCTCCAACACCAGCATCGTCGCCCTCGACGAGCTGTGGTCCATCTCAGGCTCCGACGGCGATCAGGCGTCACTCATCGACACTCTGGAGGACCCCAAGGCCGAGGATCCCACACGCATGCTCGACCTGAGCGACATGAAGGTCCGACTGGCGGCGGCCATCGACGCCCTGCCCAAGCGCGAGAAGATCGTGATCGCGCTCTACTACTACGAGAACCTGACGCTGCGCGAGATCGGCGAGGTGCTCGGCGTGACCGAGTCGCGGGTCTCCCAGCTGCACACCAAGGCCATCCTGCGGCTCAAGGGCCGTCTGCGCGACGAGGTCGAGCCCGCCGCGATCGGCTGAGACTGCGGGACGGCCCTGCACGGGCGGGCTCCGCGGTCGCCGCGCGTGACCTGGCGTGACAGCGGCGAAACTGGTAGCATCATCTGTCGTTGTGTCCACCCCGACCCGGCGGACCCCCCGGTCCGTGGCGGTGTCGGGCGCGAGGCCCCCGGTGTCCGGGGGGCCGCCACGCCCGATTCCACTGACCCGTCCGCCGGAACAGAGAGGCGGTGTCCGCTGCCGGCGCTCCCGTGCCGGACGGCGCCGTTCTAACCGTTCTCAGAAGGAGGCAGTCTTGCCTGCAGTCCCGCAGCACACGGTGAGCATGAAGGACCTGCTCACGAGCGGCGTCCACTTCGGCCATCAGACCCGCCGCTGGAACCCCAAGATGAAGCAGTTCATCTTCGGCGAGCGTGGCGGCATCTACATCATCGACCTGCAGAAGACCACCGTCCTCATCGATGAGGCGTGCGAGTTCCTCAAGCGCACCGCCGAACGCGGCGGCAGCGTACTCTTCGTGGGCACCAAGAAGCAGTGCCAGGAGTCCATCCGGGAGCAGGCGGAGCGTGTGGGCATGCCGTACGTCTCCAACCGGTGGCTCGGCGGTCTGCTCACCAACTACGCCACGCTGAGCAAGCGCATCAAGCGCATGCACGAGCTGCGCGAGCTCTCGGAGAACGGGTCGCTCGACCTGCTGCCGACCCGCGAGGCCATGCAGCTGCGCGGCGACCTCCGCAAGCTGGAGCAGAACCTCGGCGGCGTCGCCGGCATGGAGCGCTTGCCGGCCGCCGTGTTCGTGGTCGACCCCCGCAAGGAGGCGATCGTCGTCAAGGAGGCGCGCAAGCTGCGGATCCCCATCGTCGGGCTCGTGGACACGAACTGCGACCCGGACGAGATCGACTACATCATCCCCGGCAACGACGACGCCATCCGCAGCTGCTCGCTGATCATCCGCACCATGGCCGATGCGGTGGCCCAGGGCCGCCAGCTGCTCACTGAGGCCGAGCTGAAGGCTGAGGCCGAGCGCAAGGCGGCCGAGGAGGCCGCGGTGGCGGCGGCAGTGGCGGCAGCGGAGGCCGAGGCCGCCGAGAAGGCCGCCGCCGAGAAGGCCGCCGCCGAGGCACAAGCGGCCGAGAAGGCGGAGGCCGCGGCGGCAGAGCC
>JAAYBE010000359.1 GCA_012719015.1 Actinomycetota bacterium | reverse complement strand
TGCTCTCGTCCTCGTCGAGGACCTCGTAGTCGGCCTCCTCGACGTTCTCCTCGTCCTGTGCGCCGCCGGAGCCGTCGCCGGACGCGGCCGCCTGCTCCTGCTGCGCCTGCTGGTACACGGCCTCGGCCAGCTTGTGCGAGGCCTGCATGAGCGCGTCGCTCCTGGCCTTGATCGCCTCGACGTCGTCGCCCTCGAGCGCCGTCTTGAGCTCCCCGGCCGCCGCTTCGATCTCGGCCTTCGTCGAGCTGTCGACCTTGTCGCCCATGTCGCGCAGCGACTTCTCGGTGCTGTACAGCAGGTTCTCGGCGCTGTTCTTGACGTCGGCCGTCTCACGCGCCTTGCGGTCCTCGTCGGCGTGCGACTCGGCGTCCTTCATCATCCGCTCGATGTCCTGCTCGCTCAGGCCGCTGGAGGCGGTGATGGTGATCTTCTGCTCGTTGCCGGTGCCGAGGTCCTTGGCGCTCACGTGCACGATGCCGTTGGCGTCGATGTCGAAGGTGACCTCGATCTGCGGGATGCCGCGCGGCGCCGGCGGGATGCCCACGAGCTGGAACTTGCCCAGCGTCTTGTTGTAGGCCGCCATGTCGCGCTCGCCCTGAAGCACGTGGATCTCGACGCTCGTCTGGTTGTCGTCCGCCGTGCTGAAGATCTCGCTCTTCTTGGTCGGGATCGTGGTGTTGCGCTCGATGAGCCGGGTGAACACCCCGCCCTTGGTCTCGATGCCGAGGCTCAGCGGCGTGACGTCGAGCAGCAGCACGTCCTTGACCTCGCCGGCCAGCACGCCGCCCTGGATGGCGGCGCCGACGGCGACCACCTCGTCCGGGTTGACGCCCTTGTGCGGGTCCTTCCCGATGAGGTTCTTGACCTTCTCCTGCACCGCCGGCACACGCGTCATGCCGCCCACGAGGATCACGTGATGGATGTCGCCCTTGCTCACGCCGGCGTCCTTCATGGCGTTCTCGACCGGCTTGACGACGCGCGCGACCAGGTCGTGCGTGAGCTCGTCGAACTTGGCCCGCGACAGGGTGAGGTCGAGGTGCTTGGGGCCGTTCTCGTCGGCGGTGATGAACGGCAGGTTGATGGCCGAGCTCATCGTCGTGGAGAGCTCGATCTTGGCCTTCTCCGCCGCCTCGTACAGACGCTGCAGGGCCATCTTGTCGGCGCTCAGGTCGATGCCCTGGCTCTGCTTGAACTCGGCCACCATCCAGTCGACGATCGCCTTGTCGAAGTTGTCGCCGCCGAGGTGCGTGTCGCCGTTGGTGGAGCGCACCTCGAACACGCCCTCCCCGAGGTCGAGGATGGAGACGTCGAAGGTGCCGCCGCCGAGGTCGAACACGAGGATGGTCTGGTCGTGCTCCTTGTCGAGGCCGTAGGCGAGCGCGGCCGCGGTGGGCTCGTTGATGATGCGCTTGACGTCGAACCCGGCGATCTTGCCGGCGTCCTTGGTCGCCTGGCGCTGCGAGTCGTTGAAGTAGGCGGGGATCGTGATCACGGCCTCGGTGACCTTCTCGCCGAGGTACTCCTCCGCGTCCCGCTTGAGCTTCTGCAGCGTCATGGCGGAGATCTCCGGCGGAGAGTACGTCTTGCCGCCGATCTCGACGGAGGCATCGCCGTTGGAGGCCTTGACGACCTTGTACGGCACGATCTTCATCTCCTCGGAGACGTCGCCGTACTTGCGGCCCATGAAGCGCTTGATGGAGAACACGGTGTTCTCCGGGTTGGTGACCGCCTGACGACGGGCGACGCTGCCGACCAGGCGCTCGCCGCTCTTCGAGAACGCGACCACCGACGGGGTCGTGCGGCCACCCTCGCTGTTGGGGATGACCGTCGGCTCGCCGCCCTCGAGCACGGCCATCGCGCTGTTGGTCGTGC
>JAAYBE010000358.1 GCA_012719015.1 Actinomycetota bacterium | reverse complement strand
GGATGGGGGCCACGGCCGCCCTTGTGAGCTTCAACTGTGGGCGCCTCACGACGAACGCCAGCGCCAGGACGATCGTGCTGGTCAACCGCGAGAGGAGGACGGTCCAGTACGCGTCGGTCTCCCCGCCTTTGGCGTAGAGGACCATGACGACGCCCCAGACCACGGCGGTCACCGCCGCCAGTCCCACGCTCGCCCGGCTCGTGGCCTGATGGCACGACCCGGCGCTCCTCTTCCGCGACGCCAGCACGACGCCGCCGAGCGCGACGACGATGCCGCCCAGCTGCCAGGCAGAGGGGCGCTCGCCCGCCGCCAGACCGACGACCACCGGCACGGCGACGCTGAGGCTGAGGATCGGCCCGATGATGCACATCACACCGATCGCTAGCGCCTGGTACGAGGCGGCGATCGAGACCACGGAGAGCACGCCCGCCGCGAGAGCCGGCAGCAGCACCTCGTCCGGCAGCGTCCGTCCGCGGGCCAGCACGATCACCGCCATCAGGCCCACACCCGCGAGCTGGCTGAGGACGATCACCGTCCACAGTGAGGTCCGCCGCGTCTGGACGCCCGACAGGAAGCAGCTGCCTCCCCATGACACCGCGGCGCCGAGGGCGAGAGCGATGGCAAGCATGGCGGCAGGCTATCAGAGGCCGGCACGGGCCGTCGGCTCCTCCCGTAGCCCGCGAACCACGGCGCCGGCTCCACCACCCACGCCGCGACCGCGATCGCCGCCCCCGACATGAGGAAGAAGTCCCAGCCCGCGGCCCGGGTGAGCTGATCGGCGGGCGCGTACATAGGCACTGCCGCCTGACTGACGTTGGCGTGGAAGGCGGAGCCCATGGAGCGCAGGGCGATCAGCCCGTGGATGACCCATGAGCTCCCCTTCTTGGCTTCGTCGTCCGTCACTCGTGGACCACGGCACTGGGGGCACACGACGATGACATCCGCAAGGTCGAAGCGGTGTCTGTAATCAGAATGACGCGGACGACCCGTCACCCGACGTCCGTTCGAGCTGTGCGCCGGATCGCCTCGGCGTGAGTACTCGTGGAGAAGCTGGGCTCGTCGCGTCTTGGTGGACCGCAGGGGAGTCGAACCCCTGACCTCCGCCGTGCAAAGGCGGCGCTCTCCCAACTGAGCTAGCGGCCCACGGGGGCGTCCAGTATACCCCGCTGGGCCAGAAGGCTGATCGAGGACCACCACGTCGTCGGCGACGCCCGTCTCTCCGCCGCCTTCCATTTGGGAGGGAGCCAAGACGGGTAGATTAATCGGTGCGGGGTCGGGTCCAGGACGACTTCGTCAGCGCCGCCGACCCTGCGACGCATCTGCAGGGGAGGTGAGTGTGATGATGGCGTATGTTCGGACGTTCCTGACGAGGCTGGTCGTCCCGGTCGCTCTGCTCCTCGTGGCAGGCGCTGCGACGGCCACGGCGGCGTTGGCCGCGGGTCCGTCGAGGTACTATGTGACTCCTCTCCACGGCGCGGCGACGGAGTCCGTCTGGTGGGGCCTGCTGGCCGGCGTCGTGACCGTGGTCGCGATCGGCGTCTACGCGTGGCTCGCCGGCAGGAGGACGCCGGCGCGCGCCGACACGACGACCGCCGGCGTGACCGACCTGCCGTCGGCCGGCGAGAAGCCGTCGGAGCGCAAGGCGGCGTGACGGCGGTCGCGGGAGCCTCCCCCTCCGCGCGGCGTGTCCTT
Source organism: Actinomycetota bacterium (assembly GCA_012719015.1). Classification (GTDB taxonomy): domain Bacteria; phylum Actinomycetota; class Thermoleophilia; order UBA2241; family UBA2241; genus CAIXSE01. The sequence continues at coordinate 404 of JAAYBE010000358.1, read as the reverse complement.
CAAGCGTGCTGAGCGCGGTTCCCGACGGTGGAAGGCGGGGAGCGACGCACGTCTCCCCGCCCACCCCAGCCCCCGGACGTCACAGCTCGCCAGGCCGCACGACGGCGCCGACGACCGGCGCGACTTCTCATGTCACGACGGAGCCTCGACACCGGCTCCGCAATAGGGACAGAAGCGGAAGTCCGGGGCCAGTTCGGCCGAACACGACGCACATCTTCCGGCGTTCGGAGCCGGGGCAGCGGCCGGTGTGGGCGTCACGACCACCGGCGCGGACCGCACGGGGGTCACCGGCCCAGCCTGCACCGGCGGCGTCGGCGCAACGCCGGCCCGCTGGGCGCACCAGGCGCGCATCTCCTCGCTGGGCCAGAGCAGGTGCCCCTGCCGGTCGTAGCCCATCACGTCGG